>JAZDIO010000067.1:0-4567 GCA_043804965.1 Candidatus Firestoneibacteriota bacterium
GGATAGAGTTGTGGCGCCGTTTTAAGCGGGGTTGTTTCAGCTATTATAGTTGTTAAACAAGAACGATGTACCGGATGCTTATTATTCGCGTCGGTGCTCGCTGATGTTATACTTTCTGGGAGGATAGAATATAAATGAGAAAACTGTTTAAAGGTCTTCTTGTTTTTGGGATGTTAATGCTTGTTTTTGAAGGAACGTGTTATGCCCATTCCCTTTCTCCGCTCCTCATACCGTTCTTTCCGTTTATCATTCCAGGGATTTTAGCTAAGTTGTTCGGCATTTCTTTGGAAGCATTTCTTCTAAAAATAAAATTTCAAGATATTACTTTTACAGCTCACTTGCTGCGTAGTTTTTATTTTAATGTTGTTTCGACTGTTCTTGGATTCCTTGCGTTTTTTATAATTCCCGAATGGACTATTATGTGGTTTAATCCGCTTGATGCAGCTACTATTTTTCCGCCCCTTCTGATATTTTTTATAGTTATTGCCGTTGAAATCCCCTTGGTTAAATGGTTTTATCGTCATTCCGAATTGACATGGCCGAGAGCAACTATAGTTTCCTTTGTTATAAATTTATTTAGCTATTTCATTTCCCTGCTTCTTTTGTTTATTTGTTTTCCTGTTTATTGGGGAATCGGCCGACTATAAGAAAAGTATAATACATGTGCTGAGTTCCTAAATTTAAATTTTAAAATTAAAAAGATGTGGGAATTCCGCCGTCAAAATTTATTTGACATTCTTATGTGGATAGTGCTACCATTGTCCAATAAATAACACTGTGAGGTTATAAAATGGCGAGGTTGATAAGATTCGGAGTTTCCATGGAAGAGGGTTTGATTAGAAAATTTGACCGTTATATTAGAAACAAAAATTATTCTAACCGGTCGGAAGCCATAAGGGATATTATCAGAAAGAACCTGATTGAAGAAGAATGGGCAAAAAACGGCAAGGTTGCCTGTGGAATCGTTATTGTTTATGATCACCACAAAAGGGAGCTTGTTAATAAGCTTATGGACATCCAGCACGACCACTCAGAAGTCATAATATCCACCCAGCACGTGCATCTGGATCATGATAATTGTTTGGAAATAGTGGCTGCAAAAGGCAATGTGAAGAAGGTTGAACAGCTTGCGAATAAAATGTCGTCTTTAAAAGGCGTGAAGCATTGTTCGGCCGCCAAGACAACTTCAGGAGTGGAACTGTAATATTTTTTTAACTATAAATAACACGAATATGCAAAAAATAGCACATCTTGCGTATTGTTTGGAGAGACAAAAAGGAGAAAAATATGAGAGTAAAAGCAGTGTTTTTGTTTTTGCTGTTGTACAGCGCCGGTGTTTACGCCTGCAGGCCGCTGACAACAGACGATTGCGGTACCGTTGAGAAATCAAAATTTGAGTTAGAAACAGGATATGAGGCGTGCGGTGTTTTCATTGACAGCGCAAGGCAGCATTCGTTAGGTGTTAGCTTTAAACATGGGGTTACAGAATCAATGGATATAGGAATGTCCTTCATATATCAAGTTGAACCGGCGGCAGATGAAAGATTGAATGCGGCAACGCTTGCTTTGAAATTTGCAATATTGAAAGATCTTTTATCCGTTAGTTTAAGCAATACTTTGGGCGCTGGCGCTTTTTCAATAAACAGTATTTTAAGCAGGGATTTTAGTGTGGTTAATGCCCACCTGAATATCGGGTATAATTCTTCCGGCGATCCGAATGTAAAAGGAAGTTTGACGTATGGTATTACCGTCAGATATCCTGTTGAAAATATTGAAATATCGGGAGAGTCTTTTGGAGATGAATTTATTAAAAACTGGCTTTTTGGGGCCAGATATGAATTATTTAAGGGTTATTTTATTGATGCGGGTTATGGCCGAAGTTTTAACAATGATAACGATAGAATAACAGTCGGTTTTCATTATGAATTTTAAAAAGAAGGAGTGAAAATGCATATACCTGACGGATTTTTAGATGCAAAGGTGTGGATAAGCACCGGTGTTGTTTCGGCGTTAATTCTTGGTGCTGCGGTTAGGAAGGTCAACAAAACAATCTCAGGGGAAGGTGACAACGAAAAAGTAATCCCGGTAATGGGAGTGATGGGCGCTTTTATTTTTGCCGTCCAGATGTTAAATTTTCCCGTTGCCGGCGGAACTTCCGGGCATTTTATGGGCGGTGTGCTGGCTGCGGTGCTGCTTGGCCCTTTAACCGGTTTCTTGATTCTTACAACTGTTCTTATTGTTCAATGTTTAATATTCCAGGACGGAGGGTTGACCGCGCTTGGAGCAAACATATTTAATATGGGTTTTATGGGAAGTTTTATAGGATATTATATTTACAAGACTCTGACGTTGGTTCTTTTAAGGCAGTAGCAAAAAATGGCGGCGGTATTTATTGCGGGCTGGATTTCCATTGTTTTAGCCGCAGCTGCCTGCGCTGTTGAGCTGGCGTTGTCCGGTACTGTTCCGATAAAGATTGCTTTACCTGCAATGGCCGGTGTCCATGCTTTAATAGGGATTGGCGAGGGCTTAATTACTGTAATAGTAATCGGACTTATTGCAAAAGTCAGGCCGGATTTGCTTGATCTTCAAAAGGTTTAGGAGGCTGTATGAAAAAATTCATAATTATAGGGATTTCTGTTTCTCTTCTTCTTGCCTGCGGTATATCGTATTTTGCGTCTTCCTCCCCCGACGGTCTTGAGAGGGTGGCCGAGGATAAAGGATTTCTGGAAAAAGGGGAAGGAAAGGAAGTGTTTAAGGCTCTCCTTCCGGATTACAAAGCTTCCTTTTTCAAAAATGAAGCAGTATCAAACGCCGCTGCGGGTTTACTTGGTACTTTAATAGTATTTGGTTTGGTTTCTGCTTTTGGAAAGCTGATTGTAAAAAAGAGAAAAAGTTAAAAATGGAATTATCTTACATTGACCGGTACAGTGAGCTTGACAGCCGCATACATAAGCTTGATCCGAGAATAAAAACCATAGCGTTTTTTTTATATGTAATATTTGTTATAACTGCTCCGGCGGGGGATTACCTCGCATACGCTTTGTTTTTTCTTTTAATTTTTTTTGCGGCTTTCCTGAGTAAAGTTCCCCTGTTATATCTTTTAAACAGGTCGCTGGCTATTATTCCTTTCGCCTTCCTTGTTGCTATATTTATTCCTTTTAGTTCGCCGGCGGATTACCTTGTCGCAGGGCATATAAAAGTGAACAACAGGGGGTTTGAATTGTTTGTAAATATGGTTATAAAGTCCTGGCTCTCTATAATTGCGTTGACGGTTTTATCCTGTACGACGGCTTTTTCGGCGTTTTTAAAGGGCTTAAACGCTATGCGCTTCCCAAAAATAATAGTATTGATGCTGTCTTTTATGTATAGATATATTTTTGTCCTGCTGGAGGAGGTTATCAGGATAAATACCGCCAGAAAGTCCAGGCCCTCCGGCGGCAGTTTTGCAAGGCAGGTTAGAACACTCGGGAATGTAATAGGCCTTCTTTTTATCAGAACTTACGAGAGGGGAGAACGGATCTATCAGAGCATGCTTTCAAGAGGCTTTAACGGAGAGATAAATATTCTTAATAAACTAAAAATCGAGACGCCCGACTGTATTTTTCTGGCAAGTTTTATTCTTGTGCTGATAATAATTAAAATGAAAGGGGTTTTATGAGTAAAGCCGTATTAATGGAAGGGGTAAGTTATAACTATCCCGACGGAAAAACTGCGTTAAAGAATATAAATATTGAAGCGGCAAATAATGAAACAATGGGTATTGTCGGAGCCAACGGGTCGGGAAAGACCACTCTTCTTTTGAATCTGAACGGAATACTGCAGGGAGAAGGGTTGATAAATATACTGGGGCTTGAAATGAAAAAGTCCAATCTTAAAGAGATAAGAAGTAAAGTCGGTGTAGTTTTCCAAAATCCGGATGACCAGTTGTTTTGCCCCGTTGTTTTTGAGGATGTTGCCTTTGGACTGCTGAATCAGGGGGCGGATAAACAGGAAGTAATAAGCAAAACAGATAAAATCCTGCGCGAACTGGAACTTGACGGCTTTAAGGATAAAATCTCCCATCATTTAAGCGCCGGAGAAAAAAAGAGAGTAGCTCTCGCGGCGGTATTGGTTATGGACCCTGAAATACTGGTTTTAGACGAACCTACCGCCAATTTAGACCCGCATTCCAGAAGGCACTTAATAAAAATCCTGAAAACTTTAAATCATACCAAAATAATTGCCACTCACGATCTGGAACTGGTCCTTGAATTAGCAGAAAAGACAATAGTTTTAAATAAAGGCGAAGTAAAAGCCGAAGGAAAAACAAAAGAAATACTTTCCAATAAGCGCCTTATGGAAGAAAATCTCCTGGAAGTCCCGCTGTCGTTAGGATTGAGCCATAGATAATTAAGAGGAAGCGGGTACATCCCGCCTTGTCCAATTCCCTTTGCCTTTCTTTTGTTTTTGTAGTAAAATATTTAAAGTAAATGTAGGATTGGGTGGAAAAAGAGGGGTAAGATTGACTCACAATGAGGCAAGGACAAGACAGGATATAATCGTCAATAGAGACTGTGTCGCAATTAAA
>JAZDIO010000068.1:0-16162 GCA_043804965.1 Candidatus Firestoneibacteriota bacterium
CAGGAAACTCCGGGAGCGGTATTTTCAACGGTGGCTTGAGAAAAAACAGGACAGGCTGGATAAAATAACTAAGATAGAGCAGACACAGTAGGGGAAACAAGAGAAGTAAGGAAAGCAAAGAAAGCAAGAAAAGAAAAACCGGGCAAGGTGAAAATTGTTCTATCAGCGAAATCAACTGCAAGAAACCAAAAAAGTTGCATGTGAAGGAGTGGAATATGTTTAAAGGCTATTTCGGGGATATACTAAAAAAAGAAGATCCTGTATTGGAGAAGCTGATCATTGAGGAGTTTAAAAGGGAAAATACAAAACTTCAGATGATTGCTTCTGAGAATTTTGCAAGTAAGGCAGTCATGGCGGCTCAAGGATCCGTTCTAACAAACAAATATGCGGAAGGATATCCGAATAAAAAATATTACGAAGGGTGCCGGTATGCCAGTGAGATCGAACAGCTGGCGATTGACCGGATGAAAAAACTTTTTAACGCGGAACATGTTAATGTCCAGCCGCATTCCGGTTCCTCTGCAAATCTTGCCGTTTATATCGCTGTTTTGCAGCCGGGTGACGTGGTTATGGGAATGGATTTATCATGCGGAGGGCATTTAACCCACGGTGCTCCCGCGAATATATCTGGAAAGACCTATAAAATTGTCTCCTATGGCGTAAATAGAGATACAAATATGCTGGATTATGATGAAATCAGGCAGCTTGCATTGAAGCACCGTCCGAAACTGATAATCGCAGGGGCTTCAGCGTATCCGCGGACAATTGATTTTAAAAGGTTTAAAGATATTGCTGCCGAATCAGGAGCTTATTTTATGGCGGATATTGCTCACATAGCCGGATTAATCGCCGGTAAAGTGCATCCGGATGCTTCTCCTTATGCGGATTTCATTACAGGGACGACTCATAAAACTCTTTCCGGGCCGAGAGGCGGGTTTATTATCAGCAGGAAGGAATTTGCAAAGAAGATTGATTCAGCTGTGTTTCCCGGGATTCAGGGAGGGCCTCTTGTTCATGTTATAGCTGCGAAGGCTGTTTGTTTTAAACAGGCAATGACTCCGAAATTCAGAAAATACCAGCAGCAGGTTGTGAAGAACTCAAAAGTGCTTGCTGCGGAGCTGGTAAAGCGAGGTTATAAACTTGTCACCGGGGGTACGGACAATCATCTTATGCTTGCGGATCTCAGAGGTATTAATATTACGGGAAGAAACGCGGCCAGGGTATTGGATGATTCGGGAATTACAGTAAATAAGAACAGCATTCCTTATGACACGATGAATGTCTGGCATACCAGCGGAATCAGGATCGGGACGCCTTCCGTGACAACAAGAGGAATGAAAGAAGATCAGATGCTTGAAATTGCCGAGCTCATTGATAAGGTGCTAAAAAATATTAAAAGCGCGAAAATACATAAAGAGGTAGCCGGCAAGGTAAAACTTCTGTGCAAGAAATTTCCGGTGAAAATTTAAAGATTCCATAAATTGTCGATTGTCATTCGTTAATGTAAATATTTTCCGGTTTAATAGATTAGATTTGAATAAACGAGGCCCATATGAAAAAGAAAGCTGCACACGTTCGCCCATCCTGGGATCAGTACTTTATGCAGGTTGCGCATCTCATTGCGTCCCGTTCTACCTGCACCAGACGGAGGGTGGGAGCTGTTGTGGTCAAGGAAAAGAGGATACTAAGCACCGGCTATAATGGAACTCCTTCGGGAGTAAGGCATTGTACGGAGGTGGGTTGTTTAAGGGAAAAAATGGGAGTACCCTCCGGGCAGAGGCAGGAAATCTGCAGGGGTTTGCATGGTGAGCAGAACGCCATTTTGCAGGCTGCAAGGTTTGGAAATTCAATGAAAGACTCCGTCCTTTACTGTACCACGCAGCCATGCGTTACCTGCGCAAAAATGATAATAAACGCAGGGGTTACAGAAGTTATTTACGAAGGCGATTATCCCGATGAATTGGCTCTCAAAATATTAAAGGAAGCAGGGATAAAACTTACAAGGTTTAAATGCAGATAGACGCCGAGTATTGGGCGTTGTTTTTTTTTAGTACGCTGCTTGGGGTGCTGATAACCAAGCAGGTCATGAAGCTGGCGGTAAAGTATGACGCGGTTGATAAACCCTCTCACAGGAAAGTTCACCGGAGTTTAATCCCCCTCTGGGGCGGCGTAGGCATTTACGGGGCTTTTTTTATCACTCTTCTGGTATATCTTATGTTCAGCAGGCTCTTTGGGCCGGCGCTAGGTTTAAATTCTGGGCTGCTTGCCGGAAAACTATTCGGGCTCTTTATAGGAAGTACTATTTTAGTCGGGGTGGGCCTTATTGACGATAAATGGGGTTTGCCGCCTAAGGTAAAACTTCTCGGACAAATTGTAGTTGCGCTTATTGTAATTTATTTTGGTGTAAGAATAATGGGAGTGACCATACCTTTCTGGAACAAATATCTGCATTTTCCGCTTGTTGTCTCTGTTGTAATAACTCTGATTTGGATTGTTGCTCTTATCAATTCTATGAATTTCATAGATGGTATTGACGGTCTTGCCGGCGGTATTGCTTTTATAGGCTGTATCGCCTTTTTTTGTATAGCATATTTCAAACCGCCGGGCACCGGTTTTTATATTGCCGGTAAAGTTTCCTTTTTCATCTCGGTAATTTCAATTGTTCTCGCCGGTTCGGTCCTCGGGTTTCTGCGGTTTAATTTCAACCCTGCAAGAGTTTTTATGGGGGACGGCGGCTCAATGTTTTTAGGCCTGATGCTTGCGTCAATATCAATCATCGGGTCTTTTAAAGGGGTCACGGCCATTACACTCTTTACTCCCGCGCTTATTCTAACAGTCCCTATATTTGATATCGTTTTTGCTGTCTATAGAAGGTGTAAGGATCAGACCCCTCTTTCTCAGGCGGATAAAAAGCATCTTCATCACAGACTTATGGCCTTCGGTCTTTCCCAAAAACAAGCAGTCCTGCTCCTCTACGCCGCAGCAATAGTATTTGCCGGCCTAGCCGTAGCGTTGTCATATTTTAATATAAGATATTAATAGCAATATATTGTTTTTGACAGGTCGGTTCAAAATGGATATACTGAGTGATAAAATAAAGAAAGAGATACAGAAGGATGTTGTAGATCCTATTTTGAAGAAAAATTATGATGCTGCTTTGGATAATATTCCCGGAGTGATAAAGAAACTTTATGCGAGTATTCCCGAGAATAAAAGAATATCATACGGGGTAGTTTACGCGATAAAGGTGTTTAGCGAGTACCTTCATAATGCTCTGATTAATCTGAATCTGCCTGTATACCGGGTTGGACTGGATTTTTTTAATAAAAGCAGTGACTTCAGGGGTGTTGGGGTTGCCCTTTGGATTCTGTCTTTTTATGGGCTTGATAATTTAAAAAAAGTGTTGCCATGTTTTGAATCTGCGGCGGCTTATGATGATTGGATTGTCCGTGAAATTACCCAGATGTTTTTTCGAAAGCTTATAAAAAAGCATCCTGATGAAACGCAGAGATATTTACTGAAACTTGTGAAGTCAAAAGATAAAAATATCCGCAGGTTTGTTGGTGAAACATTGCGCCCGGTGCAGGAGAATAAGTGGTTTTATAAAAATCCGGAATATTCTTTATGTGTCCTCAGGAAAATGTTTAAAGAGAGTTCGGCTTATCCGAGGACTTCAGTAGGCAATAATTTGAGCGATTTGGCAAAGCGATTGCCTGAATATGTCTATGGCCTTATCGGGGAATTGGTTGATAGTGGAAATAAAAATTCTTATTGGATTGCGTACAGGGCCTGCCGGAATCTTGTAAAAAAGGAACCGGAAAAAGTAATGAGTTTGCTGAAAATAAAAGAGTATAAATACAAAGATAAGGTTTACAGAATATGATAGAGGAAATTCAGGCAAAATCCATTCTGCGCAGGCATAAAAAGATAGACTCCTGGTTTTTATCCCGCTATGGAATGAATTTATACAGGGGTTGTACTCATGATTGTGTGTATTGCGACGGCCGCGCCGAAGGCTATTACGTGGAGGGCGAGTTTGGAAAAGATATCAGTGTCAAGGTAAATGCTCCGGATATTTTGAAAAGAGAGCTTGATCCGAAAGGTAAGCGGGTCCCGCTAAAACGCGGTTTTATTATTCTGGGAGGCGGAGTCGGTGACAGCTACCAGCCGATAGAAAAGAAATATCAATTAAGCCGGAAGGCCCTTGAATTATTATTAGAGTACGGTTTTCCCGTGCACATTTTAACCAAGTCGGCTCTTGTTGAAAGAGACCTTGATATTATTAAAGAAATAAATCTGAAGAGCAAAGCGATTATGAGTTTTAGTTTTTCATCAGCGGATGAAAAGATAAGTTCGATATTCGAACCGAATGTCCCGTCGCCTGCAGACAGGCTGAAAACGATTTCTCTCTTTAAAAAAGAAGGTATTAAGTGCGGAATGTTCTTGCTGCCGGTTATCCCCTTTGTAACTGATAAACCCGGGATGATGGAGGAAACAATTAAGAAAGCCAAAGAAACAGGAGTGGATTTTATAATCTTTGGAGGTCTGACATTAAAGGAAGGGAGACAGAAGGAATATTTCATAAGTGTATTAAAGAAACAATATCCGGAATTGATTCCGGAGTATAATAATATTTACAAAGGAAATGAATGGGGAATGGCAGCGCAGGAATATTATAAATCAATGAATATGCAATTTAATGTTATTGCGAAGAAATATAAGATGCCCGTGCGCATTCCTGCCGGTATTTTAAAAGATATTATCGGCGAGAATGATTTAACCGTGATTATTCTTGAACATATTGATTATTTTTTGAAAATAGAAGGTAAAAGCTCGCCTTTTGGCTATGCTGCTTATTCAATTTCACAGTTAAAAGAGCCTTTATCGTCAATTAAAGGAGAGCTTAAGAAAATAAAAGGAGTCGGAGAATCAACGGAAAAGATAATACTGGAGATCTTAAAAACAAGAACTTCAAGTTATTACGAAAAATTGGCACAAAGGTGAGCCCCTTCCAATAGGCGGGCTTATTAAATCTTTCTGTGGGAAAAAGGTAAGAAAAATAGTTCACAATAATGAGCGGTGGTTTTCCGTTCCTATTATTGATACTTGACAATTGTACTCAAATAGGAGTGCAATATGGCAGACATACTAAATTTAACCAGATCGAAGACTAGGCGGGATGTTTTAACACTTCTTTTCTCCAATACCGATGTTAGGCATTATACAAGGGAATTGGAAAGGGAACTTGGTTATTCTTCCGGGAATATACGGCGTGAACTTCTAAAACTTCAGTCAGAGGGGTTGCTGAAGACGGAAAAACAGGGAAATGCGCTTTTCTATTTTATTGACAAGTCATATCCTCTTTATAATGAAATAAAAAGTATTATTTCGAAGACGTCAGGTGTTGAAGGTTTACTCAGAAATCTTATAAATAAAGAAGAGGAAATCTCAAAGGCATTTATTTACGGTTCTTATGCCGGTGGTACTGAAAACGGTAATTCAGACATTGATCTTATAATTATCGGAGAGATTAATGAAAAAGAGTTTTTAAAAGAAATAAGAAGCATCGAAGTAAAGATAGGGAGAGAAATAAATTATACGCTTTATTCAAAAAAAGAGTTTGAATCTAAAAGTAAAGAAAAAGGAGGTTTTCTGAATATTGTAATGCAAGACAAGACCATATCTTTAAAGGGGTGAGAGATGGATAGACTAATAGAAAGATTGCAAAAAGAAGGAAGGTTAAGAAAAATACCGGCAGGTTTTATGCAGGTGGAAGCTTTACTTCGTGAAGCAATTTTGGATTTACAGGAAGCTAGAAAAACATTTAAAATAGCCGAAAGAGCTACTTATATAATGGCTTATAATGCAATGCTCAAGGCAGGGAGAGCTCTTTTACTCCTTAACGGCTGGGCTCCTGACGATGGCGCACAGCATAGGACAATCGTTGAAATGACAGGAGCTTTTCTTGGAGAGAAATACAGTCACATTGCAAATAAGTTCGAAAGTATGCGCAGAAAAAGAAATGACATGACTTATGAAGCAGGGGTATTGATATCCGGCAAAGAAAAAGCGCAGGCTTTTGAAGATGCAATAATTCTTGTTGAAGGTTGTCTTGAAACTGCAAAAAAAAAGAATCCGCAAATGAAAAATAGATTTCAAGCTTTAAATTAATAGGGACTGCTTGATTAAAATGAAAAATCTTATGAATTGTCAAAAATAAATGGAGTTACGGTGAGTTTCGGGCGTTATCCTTTGGCACCTTAAGATTTGGGACAGACACCGGAAGGGGATGTTGTCAGTCCGTTTTTTCGGCAGCTACATTTTTCGGCAATTCCATTGAAAAACCCTCTTATAACTGATAATATATATTATTATGCAGACAACGAAAATTTATTCGGTTAGCGAGATAACGAGACAGGTAAAGAGCCTTATCCAGCAGTTTGAAGGTATTTGGATTGAGGGGGAAATCTCGAATTTTGTGCCTCATTCTTCGGGGCATATGTATTTTTCGCTTAAGGATGAGAAAAGCGTTATTCGGGGGGCTTTTTTTAAGAATGCTAATCAGCATCTGAAGTTTAAACCGGGCGACGGGATGATGGTGGTTGTCCATGGCAGTTTGGACCTCTATGAAAAGAGCGGACAGTATCAGATAATTGTTGATAATATGGAGCCCAAGGGGGTCGGGGCTTTACAGCTCAGGTTTGAACAGTTAAAGGCAGAGTTGAGCAAAGAAGGGCTTTTTGATGCGGCCCGAAAAAGAAAGTTACCGTTGCTTCCCAGAAAGATCGGTATAGTTACTTCCCCTACAGGGGCGGCTATCCGGGATATGATAAATGTTCTGGAAAGAAGGTTTCCGAATGTTCATGTGGTTTTAAACCCTGTGCGGGTACAGGGGGACGGGGCGGCGGAAGAGGTTGCGGCTGCTATTAAGGAGATGAACGAGGATGGAAGTTTTGAGGTCCTTATTATAGGGCGGGGCGGCGGTTCTCTCGAAGACCTTTGGGCTTTTAACGAAGAGGTCGTTGCTCGCGCGGTTTTTGCTTCAAAGATTCCCGTTGTTTCGGCGGTAGGACATGAGATTGATTTTACAATATCTGATTTTGTCGCGGATTTGCGCGCTCCTACACCCTCGGCGGCGGCAGAACTTGTGATTGCAAATAAAACTGACCTGGTGCAAAAACTCGGCGCCTACGAGATGCGTCTTACTCAGGATCTTAAAAAGAAATATCTTGCTTTCAAAGAAAAACTGGAGTGGATAAAAAAATCAGGCCTGGCAATGGGCCTAAAAAGAACGCTTGATATCTTTAAAGAAAGGGTCGCAAATGCGGCAAAAAGCCCTGCTTTTACAAGACCGAAAGAAAGAGTAACCCAGCTAAAACAGGAAGTTGATGAATTTGAAGCCCAACTGGCAAAATCAATCAAGCATTTTCTTGAAAATAGAAGGAATGAAGTAAAAATAATAAGCGGTAAGGTGGAAAGTTTGAATCCGCTGAATATACTTGAACGCGGTTATAGCGTTACGACTAAAAACGGAAAGATTATCAAGGACTCCGATGAACTTAAGATTGGTGACGAGATAGGTGTGAGGCTGCATAAGGGAAAGGTTATTGGCAAAGTCATAAAGGAGAATGAGTAGGGCTTCTATCAATGTTTTATTAAATGTCAAATGTGATTTTGCAATAAGTACAAATGACAAAGTACGAAGGACAATATTTGGAGGATATATATAACACCTTATATTGTAATTTGTCATTCGTAATTTGTAATTAGCTTGAATGGAGGGCTTATGTCAGATAAAGAAGTGAAGTTTGAGTCGGCTTTAGAGAAACTTGAAGAGATTGTTGATAAATTAGAGAGCGGCGACATCGGGCTGGATGAATCCCTCAAACAGTATGAAGAAGGGATGAAGCTTCTTAAATTTTGCACTGCAAAACTTGATGAAGTGGAGAAGAAGATAGAAATACTTGTAAAGGATAAAAGCGGGAAGGTTACGGGCTCGAAACCTTTCAAAAATGAGGAAGGACAGGATAAGTTATTATAGTACCGGGTTCCTGCCTCCGCAGGAATGACAATATATTTTATATAAGGAATATATGAATTTTAAAAAATACTTAAACAGCAGATGCGCTTTGGTTGACAAGGCGCTTGATAAGATGATGCCTGAGAGGGCGGAGTATCCTTCAATAATTAACCAAGCAATGAGGTATTCCGTGTTCGCAGGCGGCAAAAGAGTGAGGCCGGTGCTGGTTATTATGGCGGCGGAAGCTCTTGGCTACGAGGCAAGCCGTGTAATGCCGACTGCCTGCGCAATGGAGCTTATTCATACTTATTCTTTGATCCATGACGACCTGCCCTGCATGGATGATGATGATTATAGAAGGGGTAAACTCACAAATCATAAAGTTTACGGCGAAAATATGGCGGTTCTCGGCGGAGACGGGCTTTTGACTCTTGCTTTTGAACTTATCGCGGAAAACGCTGAAATTAAAGGTGTAAATCCATTAAATGTTGTAAAAGCTTTGAGAATAATCGCAAATGGCGCGGGAACACGCGGAATGGTCGGCGGACAGGTGGTTGATATTATCTCCGAAAATAAAAAAGTAAGCGAGCCGGTATTACAGTACATTCACACGCATAAAACCGGGGCGCTTATCAGAGCTTCAATACTTTCGGGCGCGGTACTTTGCGGCGCAAATGAGAGAGAATACGGGGTCCTCAGGATTTACGGGGAACATATAGGCCTGATATTTCAGATTACTGATGATATACTGAATGTAACCGGGGATGAAAAAAAACTGGGGAAAGCGGTCGGTTCCGACGCAAAAAGAAAGAAGATGACGTATCCTTCTTTGTTTGGTTTAAAGCAGTCAAGGGAAGAGGTGGAGTTGTTGTGTGAAAAGGCAAAAGCAGCCGTGAAGCCGTTTGGAAAAAAAGCAGAAGCAATGATGGCGTTGGTAGACTTCCTTAAAAACAGGGACGCGTAAGCAGCAAGGAGAGCAGGAGAAAGTACAAGTGACAAATTACAAAGTACAATATAATGAGGAATAGATATAACACCTTATATTGTCGTTTGTCATTCGTAATTTGTTATTATTTTGTTAAATTAGATGTTATTGACTTTTAAACTGGCTTAAGGAGCTGAACTAGCAATGAATATACTTGACAGGGTTAACAATCCGAAAGATATTAAGAATCTGACAAATTCCGAACTGCAGGAGCTTTCTAATGAGCTCAGGGATTTTGTTGTGGGTGTGGTTTCTAAAACAGGCGGGCATCTTGCTTCGAATCTTGGAGTGGTGGAATTAACCATAGCTTTGCATTATGTTTTTGATGCGCCAAAGGATAAAATAATCTGGGATGTAGGCCACCAGTCGTATATCCATAAAATACTTACGGGACGGAAGAAGAAATTCCATACGCTTCGCCAGTTTGGAGGTATTTCCGGTTTTCCCAAGCTCTCGGAGAGTATTTATGATGCTTTTGAAACAGGGCATTCCGGTACTTCCATCTCGGCTGCGCTTGGAATGGCGGCGGCAAGAGATATAAAAAAAGAAAATAATAAAGTTATTGCGGTTACCGGGGATGCAAGTCTGTCAAACGGGATATCCCTGGAGGCTATTAATAACGCAGGGCATCTGAAGAAAGACCTCATAGTTATTTTAAATGATAATGAAATGTCCATAGCTCCTAATGTGGGCGCTATTTCGGCGCATTTAAACAGGATTATCACCGGAGAGTTCTATAATAACGCGAAAGAAAAAGCCAAGAACTTTATTTCCAAGAAAGAAATATTCGGGTTTCCTGTTATGAGAATTGCGAAGGTTATCGAAGAGGGGCTTAAGGGTATAATCTCTCACGGTATAATGTTTGAAGAGCTTGGCTTCCGGTATATCGGCCCGATAGACGGGCATGATATTAATCAATTAATAGAAACTTTTAAAAGTATTAAGAAGTTCAAAGAACCCGTAATGGTGCATGTAGTGACAAAAAAAGGAAAAGGTTATGAGCATGCTGAAAATGATCCGACTTCTTTTCATGGAACTCCTGCTTTTGAGATAGAAAGCGGGGAAGTCAGCTCTAAAAAGGGGAAGTCCTATACTAAAACTTTTTCCGAGAATTTGCTTAAGCTGGCGGCTAAGAACGATAAAATAGTCGCTATTACCGCGGCTATGCCTTCGGGTACGGGGCTTGATAAGTTTCAGGAAAAATACCCGGACAGGTTTTTTGATGTGGGTATCGCTGAGGAACATGCGGTGACTTTTGCGGCAGGGCTTGCGGTTTCGGGCCTCAGGCCGGTTGTAGCGATATATTCCACTTTTATGCAGCGTTCCTATGACTGCATTGTTCATGATGTGGCTATGCCGAACCTTCCGGTTGTGCTTGCGCTTGACCGTTCGGGAATTGTAGGAGACGACGGGGAAACTCATCAGGGTGTTTTTGATATTTCGTATTTGAGCCATATTCCGAACCTTACGGTAATGTCCCCCTCGGATGAAAAGGAATTCGGCGAGATGCTCGGGATTGCATTTAAGCTTAAGGGCCCTTCAGCAATAAGATATCCTCGGGGAGAAGTGGCTTTGGGAAGTTTTGGGGGAGGGGTAACTACTTACGGGAAGTCGGCAGAGGTGAGGGCCGGTAAAGGAGTTTGTATTATTGCTGTAGGTACAATGCTCCTTGAAGCCTTAAAAGCGGCGGATGAGCTGAAAAAAGAAAATATCTTCCCTGCGGTAATTGATGCAAGGTTTATTAAACCGATTGATACCGGGATGCTGGATAAGGCTGCAAAGCATTATAAAAAAATAATAATTGTTGAGGAAAATATCCTTTCCGGAGGTTATGGAGCTCTGGTTCTGGAATATTATAATAAAAAAGGCAGGTCTGCGCGGGTTTTAAGGCTTGGGCTGCCGGATAAATTTATTGAGCATGGAAGCAGAAAACATTTGATTAAAAAGTACGGCCTTTCAAAAGAGAGCATTAAAAAAGCCGTAAGGGGATAGAGTATGCAGACTGTATTCTTAAAAATAAACGAAAGTAAACCGGGCATTAAAAAAGTTATTTTATCCCTGGTCAGGTGGCTGGAAAAAAAAGGGGTTAAAACGGTTCTTGACGGTTCTGCCGCGAAAATTATCGGCAGGAAAGCAATAAAAACCGAACTTTCTTCGATTGATTTGTTTATTGCTTTGGGCGGAGACGGAACTCTGCTATCGCTGGTCAGGCAGGCCCGTCCTACAAATGCGCCTTTTATAGGTGTTAACGCGGGTATGCTTGGATTTTTAACAGAGATAAAACTTAAAGATATGAAATCGGCGTTAACTAAAGTCTTAAACGGGGATTATGAGATTGACGAAAGAAGTTCGCTGGAAACAGAGGTGGAAAGCCTGAACGGAAAAATAAGGACGCTCTATTCTCTTAATGATGTCGTAATTTCCGCGTTAAAAGGCCGCCTTATTACTCTTGATGTCCACGTGAATGAGGAGTATCTTAATTCTTACCGCGCTGACGGAATCATTATTTCCACTCCAACAGGTTCTACCGCCTATTCTTTATCGGCGGGAGGGCCTATTGTCAGTCCGAAGTTAAACGGTATTATTATTACTCCGATTTGCCCTCATACGCTCAGTAACAGGCCTGTAATAATTCCGGATGACTCTGTGCTGAAAATATTTGTGAAGGTAAAAGGCGATAATAAAGTGAAAGTTACTGTCGACGGGCAGACAGAATGCTTGATAGCAAAAGGAACCCCGATAATAATACGAAAAACCGGAATTCCTGTAAAACTTGTAGTGCCGTCAAAAAATAGTTTTTACGAAATCCTCAGACAAAAGTTAAATTGGAGATAAAAAGTGGCGTTAAAAGAATTAAGAATCAAGAATTTTGCCATAATTGAAGCAGCTTCCGTTGAGTTTGATCCCGGTTTTAATGTTATTACGGGAGAGACTGGCGCCGGAAAATCTATTGTTATCGACTCTCTAAATGCCGCGCTCGGAGAGAGGGCTTCTATAGAACTTATAAAGAGCGGAAAAGATACGGCCGAGGTGCAGGCGTTGTTCCAGAGTATTAATAAAGAGGTAAAACAAAAGCTTGTAGAGTCGGGTCTTGAACCTTCTGAAGAGTTGTTAATTAAAAGAGAAATAAGTAAAACAGGCAAAGGCCGCTGTTATATAAATGATAATCTGGTCACCATAAATACGCTTAAATTGATAGCTGAGTATCTTGCGGATATACACGGCCAGCATGAACATCAGGCGCTTTTAAATCCAAAAAACCAGCTTGAATTGATTGATTCTTTCGGAAGACTTGAATCTGATCGTCTTAAGTATGCCGGAATATTCACTTCTTTGGAAGAGCTTTCCAGAAAAAGAGCCTCCCTTGTGATGAATGAGCAGGAAAAGCAGAGAAGAATAGATATGCTGGCGTATGCGATTAAGGAAATAGACGAGGCAAAGCTTAAGGAAGGCGAAGATGAGGAGATAGATAAACTCCGTAATATTCTTGTTAACTCGGAAAAGATATCTGCAAGTGTAGCGGAGGTTTATACCCTTTTACATGGGGATGAAAATACTATATCCTCTGTAGCCGGCATTGAAAAAGCAGGAAAGAAATTAGAAATGCTTTCAAACATCGATCCCTCTTTAAAAAAAACGGAAGAGGCCTTGAAAAATACCGCGATAGAGTTAAAAGAAGCTGCCGACACAATTTCTTCCTATAAAGAAAAAATGGATTTTGATCCTGAAAGGCTGGAAGAGATTGACAACAGGAGAGACGTGATACTTAAATTAAAGAGAAAATACGGAAGTAATGTTTCTGAAATTATAGAGTATTGTGAAAAGCAAAAAACCGAGCTGAATGCAATTACCAGAAATGAAGAAGAGCTGGGAAAAATTGACGCTGAACTTGAAAAACTGAAGATTGAAGCAGGGAGAAAGGCAGGAATACTCTCTGAAAAAAGAAAGAAAACTGCCTTGGAACTGGAAAAACGTGTGGTTTCGGAACTTTCCGATTTGGGCATGGCTAAGACAAAATTTAAAGTTGATTTTACAGAGGAAGAAGATGTTTTAGGACTTCTTGAAATTTCCGGGAAAAGATATTCGGCAAATAAGTCGGGAATTGATAAGATGCAATTTTTGATCTCTTCTAATATAGGGGAAGAGCCGAAGCCTTTCAATAAGATCGCTTCCGGCGGGGAAATGTCGCGTGTAATGCTGTCTTTAAAAGTAATTACCGGAAGCTCTGATAAGGTCGGTACTCTGGTATTTGATGAAATAGATACCGGAATAGGCGGGAATATGGGGCTTCCGGCGGGGAAAAAGATGAAAGAAGCCGCAAAGTCAAGGCAGGTAATTTGTATTACTCATCTTCCTCAGATTGCGTCCCTGGCAAGACAGCATATTTGTATTGAGAAAAGCGTGAAAAACAATAAAACCATAATAAATATTGAGAAGTTAAATAAAGAAGGCCGGATCAGGGAAATAGCCAGAATGCTCGGAGGTTCGGATAATAAAGCAGCCATTGCACATGCAAAGGAACTGCTTAAATAAAAAATGACAATTTAATGTGCGCGGGGAAAAGATCCCGCGTATAATTTAAGAAGAATTGTTTATCAGCGGAATCAACTGCAAGAAAAGCAAGGATGCTTCGCCAAAAAAATGGCTCAGCATGACAAGTTTTCAAAGGAGAGATATGAAACGAATCTATTTAGACTACGCTGCCACAACCCCCGTCCACCCTGATGTTGTTAAGGCGATGGCGCCTTACTTCACTGAGTATTTTGGGAATGCATCTACTATCTATTATTTTGGGAGAGAATCGAAGAAGGCGCTAGAAGAGGCGAGGGAAGCGTTTGCAAAATTAATTGGCGCTGATCAATCGGAAGTGATTTTTACAAGCGGGGGGACGGAGTCTGATAATCACGCTATTAAAGGTGTTGCCTATGCGAATAAAAATAGAGGTAATCATATTATAACCTCAAAAATTGAACATCATGCCGTGCTTGAGACCTGTCACTATCTTGAAAAAGAAGGCTTTAAAGTAACTTACCTTCCTGTTGACGGCGAGGGACTGATTAATCTTGATGATTTGAAGAAGGCGATTACGGATAAAACTATACTTATTACCGTGATGGCTGCTAATAATGAGATAGGGGTGCTTCAGCCTATAGCTGAGATAGGGAGAATTGCCAGGGAGAAAAAGATAGTATTTCATACGGATGCCGTACAGATGGCCGGTTCTCTTTCTATTGATGTGGAGAAGATGAATATAGACTTGCTTTCGGTTTCAGCGCATAAGCTTTACGGGCCAAAGGGAACAGGCGGTTTATTTATCAGAAAAGGCGTAAAGATATCCCCTTATATGCATGGAGGAGAACAAGAAAGAAGAAGAAGAGCCGGCACTGAAAATGTCCCGGGAATTGTCGGTTTTGGCAGGGCTTGTGAAATAGCTCTTTTGGATATGGAGCAAGAAGCAAAGAGGATAGCAGGGCTTCGGGATAAATTTATAGAAGGTTTAATAAAAAGAATTCCTGAAATAAAGTTAAACGGTCATCCGGTAAAACGGCTTCCAAATAATGTAAATATATCGGTGAAATATATTGAGGGCGAGTCTATGATTCTTAATCTGGATATGGACGGAATCTGCGCCTCTTCCGGTTCCGCCTGTACTTCAGGTTCTCTAGAGCCTTCGCATGTTTTAATGGCGCTTGGTTTGTCGCATGAACTTTCACACGGCTCTGTCAGGTTTACTCTAGGTAAAAACACCACGGAAGAGGAACTTTCTGTTGTACTGGAAAAATTCTCTGAAATAGTAAGCAGACTGCGGAAACTGTCACCGCTTTATAAACCAGGAAAAAATAATTACAAATGACGAATGACGATTTAAGGTGGCGGGGAAAAACTCCCGCGGGATTATATAAAAAAGCAAGGAGTAAATGTCCTGGGGAATTGGCTTAAATTTAAGAATACCACATTTGAAAAAGACCTTATGAACTTTATGGCGAGTATGCCGCAGAAAACCACGGAGGTAACTCCGTGGATGAATGCGGCATGAATAATGATTTGAATTCCATTCGCCGAAACTTCGGACGTAAGTCCGCAGAGGTTCATAAACTGAGTTAAGTTTTAACGGAGTTATTGATTATGAAACTTGGTAAGGAAGTTGATAAACGTAACAAGCTCATTGATGAGTCCGAGATATCCCTGGTGCTTGATACTTATGATGATATTTTTTCGGACTTTGATCCGAGGCCTTATGATCACCGGGTTTTATCTTTTGACTTCTTAATAGAAGCCAAAAGAGCAGCCAGGGAAAAAGTATCCGGTCTGGAATTAAAATTTATGCTGCCGGAAAGCCTTTGCGACAAAAACAAAGAAGTTTTGATAAAAAAACGTTTACACGAGCACTTCCATAGACATATGCAATTGTTGAAGAAAGAAAGAAGCACAAAGGTGAGGAACGGAATACTTATTTCAGTCCTGGGTTTCTTTCTTACTGCCTGCGCCGCAGTTATGAGTTATTATTATAAAGATTCTTTAAATGCGGCTGTAATGCTCGTGCTATTGGAGCCTGCCGGATGGTTTTCTATCTGGAACGGCCTGGATATGGTATTTCAGGGAAGTAAAGCAACGAACGAAGATTATGCTTTTTACCTGAAGATGGCTACCGCAGAGATTACTTTTAATTGCTACAAGTGAAAAGACGTTACTCGCATTTTGCATTATTTATGTTATTGAGTGTAGAACGTGAGCAATGTTCTAACGAGATAACGGGGTTTCATTGTCATAATATTTCACCATGTTTTTGGGCGAGAATTACTATTTGACAAGCCGACAGTCTTTATGCTAAAATCTTATTCATTAAAGTCGATATTCTCTGAAATAGTCTGTTATTATACAGAAAAAGTATGGTATTGGTGTTTTACAAAATTTGAACAAACCATAGAGTAAAGTAAGTGTTTTGTCTGAAAGTTTTTAACGAAAAATCAGGTAATATATAGCGGGGGAGTAATGTTTAAGGTACGAAGAAGCATAGTATTGGCTGTGATTCTAACAGCTATTTTATATGCAGAAATTATAGCGTGCCCTGCGGTATCAGGTTTTATGGTAACTCCAAATCCGGTCGCAGTTGGACAAAGTGTATCTTTTTCAGCAGTAATTACACCGCAAGAGGA
>JAZDIO010000069.1:0-2019 GCA_043804965.1 Candidatus Firestoneibacteriota bacterium
CAACGGCTTAGAGTCGGTTTTTCCATACCGGCCCACTTCAAAAGAGAATATTTTTAGCTGCCCTATTCAATATGATGGATAATTTTAACCCCGCCGGGCTTCTGGTAGTAATATTCAATGAATTTGCCCTCTTCATCAAGAACTGCCGTAAGTGAAAAAGGCTTCCTCCCGTTTCTATATACCCTCCCGGCAAAATTGGAAGTGCTGGAAAATCTCAGATCCCCGAAAATTATCAGGTTCTTTTTTCCCGACTTTTCAGTTTCAAAAACAGGATATACGGCAAACCAGGCATAAGTATTAAAAATAGATGCATCCTTCCCGAATTTATCAAACATCTCCTTTCCGGCTTTATTGAACCTGCCGAGAAAGGCAACCGGTTTTCTGCCGATAAGTTTTACGCCTGCAAAACCATACTTTTCCCCGTCTTCAACAATCACCTTCCAGGAAAAAGGCGTCAGTATATCTGGAGAAAGATGCACCCTGTATGAAATTCCGTCCTGTTTTTTGAGTTCATTCTCTATGCTTTTTTCAAGATATGTTTTTATTCCTAGGTTGATTGCCGGATAGATAAATATCCATATAATTCCTGTTATGGCAATTTTTTCTTTTCTTTTTTTGTCAATAAGCGAGATAAAGAAAATAACCGCCGAAACAAGAGTATATACAGGGTCAACTATAAAAACAGATTCAATGGAATATCTCCTGTTCGTAAACGGATAAAATATCTGGGTACCGTATGATGTGACAAGATCAAGGAAGATGTGCAGGGAAATAAGCGACAGCGCTGTTACAAAGCCCTTTTTTATATTAAATGACTTTATAAATAAGCGGAAGGTTAAAACAAGAACAATAGCAAGAATTATCCCTCCGGCAAGAGAGTGGGTGGCGCCCCTGTGGTGAATAAGGTAAAGTTCAGGGCCGAGCAAACCTATAATATTGTCTATGTCGGGCAGCAGCGCAGCAATGATGCAAAAGAGCATCATATGCCGGTCATTTTGATAACTCTGTAAAGCTCCTCTTCCTAGAGCCCCCGAAGTCAAATGAGTTACAGGATCCATTCACTATTCACTCCCAAAACTCTCTACCATTTTGCATAGTGTTCTTCAGTAAAACCTGCACCATTTTTCAATTGCCAGGATTCTTTGCCGTCCGTCAATCTTCCCTCGAACCTCCCGAAAGGCTGGTGAAATCTGCTTGCAATCAGGCAGACGTTTATATCGGCGGCTCTTTCACCTTCCGGATAAAAGAGAAGATTGACTCTGCCGTCATTTGATTTGATTTCCCAGGGACCAAGGAGGTCAAGGTCGTTGTACTTAAAATTCACAACATCCGTTTTTATCATTCTGCCGTTTATCCAGAATGCATTTTCGGTAAAACCGGTTTCATTGACTCCCTGAACAAGATTAAAACCGACTCTGTTTCCGGACATATCGAAGCCGCCTCCTGATGCCCAGTTCCAGAAGGTATTTCTTGCAAGATACCCGAGAGTATAATCTATCACGCCCGATGATTCTTTTTCGCATATCTCCCATCTTTTCCCGTCAAGGCTGATAAAACCGCCGGCAGGAATTCCTGCCTCTTTATGCGTGTAGTTAAACCCGCCAAGCCCGACCCGTGTTGTACAGCAAAGAGGTTCTGCCGACTTGAAAAAGTTCAACTCCGCCTGCAATTTCCCGCCCGCCGAAATTTTTGCATGAATACTTTCAGGCCGGTTGGTAAAATCAAGGGATGCTTTTCTGTTCTTAAAACTGGCGGAGCCGTTCCGGGAAGATCCTGTAAAGAGGCCTGCCTTTCCGGAAGGAAGAATAGCTTCCATCTGTTTTATCCTGCCTGCCCTGCGGTCAAATATATAGGTGAACATGTTGGTCATGTATCCGAGGTTGACAATGGCAGCGCCGAATATGACTTCATCGTTGCAGACGCCAAGATACTGCCATCTCTTTATCCGGAATCCGGTGATGAAGCTTTTTAAGAGGCCTTCTTTTTTATCTGTTCCGTAAATTCTGAAGTCGGACAGAT
>JAZDIO010000070.1:0-5411 GCA_043804965.1 Candidatus Firestoneibacteriota bacterium
TACCGAAAGAGCTCCCGCGGTTACTATTGTCGATGAAGATGCGGTTTTGGAAGCGCCGGAAGAGCTTCTGATTGCCGGTATTGGGGATTCTTTCGCAAAGTATCATGAAGCAAAGCATGTTTCTGCTTTTAAGCATGTTGAAAAAGATAACCTGGCTGAAATTGCTCTTTTTTCTTCTGAAAAGATGTATGGAATTATCAGGAATAAGAAAGCGCCAAAACGGGCGCTTATCTATGCAAATATCGCCATGAGCGGATATGTAAGCACAGCAGGGAGAAACGCCGCAAGCGCGCTTTTCGCGCATGCTTTTACAAACTCCGTATTGGTTATGAAAGGGGCAAAACAGGTGTTGCACGGTTATCTTGCTGCGCTTGGGGTGGTATTTGAATATTATATGTTAAATAAAAAATTTCCGGATACAGAAAGCTATAAACGCCTGGGTCTGCCGATGATGTTTAAAGACCTGGAACTAAATCCAACAGTACTTGAACTTGAAAAGATGGCTGAATTGATAAAAAATGATGATTCGGTGGAATATTTTTATCCAAAGATAAAGCCGGAGAAAATAATGGACGGATTGAAAAAAATATTGGCGTAGGAAAAGATTCCAGATGCTAATATAACGTCCCCTGCACCCGAAACTTAACCCCTGTTTTTTTAGTTATTCTTTTCTATCAACTTCTTTAACTCTTCCCCGAAGCTGCCGAAAAAGACCACATTTCCTTTTTTGTCAATAAGTACATTTGCGGGAATACCCTGGACTTCATAAGCCCTTGCGGTGTTTCCTTTAGTATCAAGAAGAATTGGGTAGTTAATCCTGTTTCTGTCAATAAAAGGTTTAATTTTTTCCGGAGCTTCCTGAATGTTTACGCCAAAAATCTCCAGATTTTTGTCCTTATACTGTTCTTTTAACTTGATGAGGTCCGGTATTTCCTGCCTGCAGTAAACGCACCATGTTGCCCAGAAAACAAGCAATACCGCTTTTTTGTCTTTAAAATCCCTGAGTGAAATATCTTTTCCTGTAAGGTCTTTAAGCGTGAAATCAGGGGCTCCGTGATTGAGTCCTTCGCGTTCACTGTACGCGGCTTCCGGTTCTGAAGCGGCAGCGGGTTCTTTTCCCGGTTTTTTACCCATACCAAGCGACAAGACGGAAAAAGCCAGCATTACCAGAAATATTTTTTTCATATAAAACCTCCTTTTGCGTTACAGGGCCAGATAAGCCTGATACATGAAATACAATCCGAGAATAATCATTGCGACACCCATAAATTTTCTGATTTTACCCATCCATTGCCCTGTTTTTGGCAGAGTCATTAATAGCCCTGAGAATGTTCCGACAATAAGAAGCAGTACGCCCATTCCCATTGAAAAAGTGAAAAGAAGAGTTCCCCCGAAGAAAACATTATGGCTCTTTGCCACATAAGCCAGCGCTACCAGAAGCACCGCGCCTGCGCAGGGGCCGACTACAAGTCCGGAGATCAGCCCGAGAAAAAAAATGGTGATAAAACCTGAACCGACTCTTTTTCCTGCCAGGTTTGTGATGAATAACGGCACTCTTATTTCGTAGAGGTCAAACATTGACAGGGCGAGGCCGACACAGACTATTCCCATGAGTATATTCGGCCAGATACTTGTCTGTAATTGGCCGAAGACTGAGCCGGTTAGCGCGGCGATTATCCCTAAAAGGGTGTACGTTACCGCTATGCCAAAAACATAAATTACTGAAAGTAAGAACCCTTTAAGCTTTGAACCTCCTGCCTGAGTGGAGATGAAGGTGACAGTGACGGGAAGCATGGTGTAAATGCAGGGTTCAAAACTGGTTAAGATGCCTGCCAGAAAGATCAATCCGTAAGATAAAAGAAAATTATTTTGCAAAGCTATTTTTAAACTGTCTGCCAGGTGATTTATTGTTTCTGTCATGTGTTTTTATCGATAAAAGCTTTTAAGTCGTTTTCCGGGATATAGCCGATATTCCTGGCTTTTTCGATTCCTCCTTTTAAAAAAACCAGAGTGGGAATCGCAAGGACTCCGAACTCTGCGGTTATTTTCATATTTTTTGCGGCATCTATCCAGACAAATTTTACTTTGTCTTTGTAATCTTCGGAGACTTTCTCGACAATAGGCCAAAGCCTTTTACAGGAAGGGCACCACTCTGATTTAAAAAGCGCCAGTACCGGCCCGGTGTTTTTCTTTATATCTTCTTCGTATGTTGCATCTCCCGTTTCCGTTAAAGTTGACATACAAACCCTCCGTTTCAATCTGTAACAATATAACATTATAACACCCTATTGTCAAAATTTCTATATGTCCCGTATCACATTTCGTAGAATAACATTAAAGATTATGGTAAAATACTTTCTTATAATAAACTTCAATAATTAGCAGTTATACCAGGAGGTATTATGTCGATAAAGTTTGATTTTAACGGGTTGTTTGATTTTAATGCGGGGAAGGACCATGGTGTTACCGAAAAAGAACTCAAACACTATTCCAAACAGGCTGCCTCGGCTTATTCTCATCTTTCCGGGCTTTTGAGGGATAAAGAAGCTAGAATCAGGCTTTCTCTTGAATGGTTCAACCTGCCAAATCAGGATAAAAAACTGATAACTGAAATACAAAAATTTGGCAGTGAGATTGCGAAGAAGTACAAAAATGTGCTTTTTCTCGGTATTGGCGGCTCTTACCTCGGGTTGAAAGCGGCGCAGGATGCGCTTTTAGCTCCTTATTATAATGATTTTGCGGGCGCCGGAAAGAAAAAGCCCAGAGTTTATTTTGAAGGGAATAATCTGGATCCTGAAACCTTCACGGTATTGCTTTCTAATCTTAATCCGAAAAAAACTTTTGTTGTTTGTATTTCAAAATCGGGCGAAACTTCCGAAACGAAAGCAGCTTTTGAGATTACTCTGAACTGGTTAAAGAAAGGCGCGGGGAAGAATTATGGCCGGCAGGTTTTCGCCATTACGGATCCCAAATCCGGCACCCTGAGAAAAAAAGTAAATAAAGCAAACGGAAAAGACGGTTTTTCCTTCAGGAGCCTGCCTCTCCTTGAAGGAGTAGGCGGAAGATTTTCTGAGTTTAATATGGGGCTTCTCCACCTTGCTGTTGTCGGGATAAAGATTAAGGATGTTTTAGCCGGAGCAAAAATTATGGCTAAACGCTGTATGAAATCTGACTTAAAACAAAATCCGGCGCTTATGTATGCTCTGCTTCATGTGATACTGTATAAAGAAAAGGGAATGGGGCTGGCAGTGCTGATGCCTTTTTCAGAGCAATTGAAATCCACCGCGGATTGGTATATTCAGCTTTTGGCAGAAAGTACCGGGAAGAAGTTTGAAAGAAAAATAGTTGTCGAGAATTGCGCGGAGAAGTGGATAAACGGAAGTAAGATAGTAAATACGGGCCGCACTCCGATAAGTGCAAGAGGCACGAACGACCTGCATTCTATACAGCAAAACAACGTAGAAGGGGAAAATAATAAAGTACTTACATTTATAAAAGTAAACAAGTTTAGAAATGATCTGATTATTCCTGACACAAAAGATTTCCTTGCGGGTAAGAGATACAGCGTACTTTTGTCTGTGGCGCAAGAAGGTACTGAATGGGCTCTAACCAGGGAAAATCGTCCTTCCTGCGCAATTACCATGTCTGAGATTAATGCTTGTAACTGGGGAGAACTGCTGTTTTTCTTCGAAATGGCTACTGCCTTTGAAGGAGAGCTGTTAAATATTAATGCTTTTAATCAACCCGGTGTAGAAAGCTATAAAAACTATATGTATTACAAACTAAAAAAGCCGGGGATAAAGGAAGAAATTGCGAAAGAGATAAAGAATAATCCGGTAGAGAAAAAGAAAAAGTATCTTCTTTGAGTTTACAAGGTTCGTGTTTTGCCGTAATGAACCTCCGCCAATATTTAGAATCCTCCTTGTTTAAGTTAAAATCATTCCTGAAAATATTTTAAGGTGTTTGAAAAAACGAATGTGGTAAATATCATGTTGAAAAAAATTATGAATTTAATGCGGATTATAAAAATAAAAATTTCAAAATAATAATATATATTGCAATATGATAATTCTTGATGTAAAATATTAATGATACCGAAAAGGGAGGCGTTTTATGTCCGCAGTGAAAATTAAAGAAGGGGTTTACTGGGTCGGGGTAGTAGACTGGAATATCAGAAATTTTCACGGTCACACCTACAATACAAAAAGGGGGACTACCTATAATTCCTATCTCGTTGTTGATGAAAAAATTGCCCTTATAGACTCTGTTTATGCTCCTTTTACAAAGGAGTTGCTTGCTAATATAAGCGAGATTGTCCCGCCCGAAAAAATTGATTATATGGTTGTTAACCATGTCGAAACGGATCATTCGGGTGCCGTTCCTGAGGTTTTAAAACATTGCCCTAAGGCTAAGGTGATAGGTACTGAAAAATGCAAACTGGGAATGAATAGGAATTACTACGGTAACTGGGATTGGCAAATTGTAAAGACGGGGGACAACATTTCTCTCGGCAAAAATACTCTTGCTTTTGTCGAAGCACCGATGCTTCACTGGCCTGACAGCATGTTCACATATATTCCAGAGCTTGAACTTCTCATGCCAAACGATGCTTTTGGTCAGCATATAAGTACCTCAAAGAGGTTTGACGATGAAATTGAAGAGTGCGGGCTTATGGATGAAGCGGCTGAGTACTATGCGAATATCCTTCTTCCTTTTAGCCCTCTGGTGCTAAAAAAGATCGAAGAAGTGGTTAAAATGGGGATAAAAATCAGCATGATTGCGCCGAGTCATGGAATTATCTGGCGAAAAGACCCTATGAAGATTATAAACGCTTATGTCAAATGGGCAAAGAATGAAACTACCGCCAAAGCGGTTATCGCTTATGAAACAATGTGGAAATCAACGGAAATAATGGCAAAAACGATAGGCGACGGTATTGCTTCAACCGGCGCGAAGGTTGTAATTGCCAACGTCGCTGAAGTTGATAAAACAAATATTGTCAAGGAAATGCTTGATGCAAAAGGTTTTCTTATTGGTTCTTCCACTCATGGCAATGATATGCTGCCTTACATTTCAGGTTTTCTTGCTTTTCTGAAGGACATGAAGCCTAAGGGGAGAATCGGAGCGGCTTTTGGTTCTTACGGCTGGGCGGGGGGCGCTGCAAAAAGTATTGAAGGCGTGCTTGCCGGAGCGGGTGTGGAGATAGCCCAGCCTCTCATTCAGTGCCAGTTTGTACCGGATAAGGAGGAAATGAAAAAGTTGTTTGAGTACGGGGTAGAGTTCGGGAAGAAATTAAAAAAAGTCTGACGAAAATTGCGCCTATAGTAAGCAGAATACGGATTTAAGGAGTAAAAATATCGTGAAAAAATATGTCTGCACTGTTTGCGGTTATATTTATGATCCTGCAAAGG
>JAZDIO010000071.1:0-2178 GCA_043804965.1 Candidatus Firestoneibacteriota bacterium
AGAGCTATACCCCAGGAAAGTTCTATTCTTTTCGGATCATCTCTAAAGGTGCCAAAATAATACATTGAAAGCAAAGTTACAAAAACAATCAAAACAAACATACTCATTATTTTGCTCTGTTGTTTTAGATATGCCATGGAACCCTGTTCAATGGCATCTGCTACATCCGTTAAAGCTTTAGGACCTGACGGCTGAGCCATCACCTTTACTACAAGTATTACACCGTAAATAAGTGCAATAATTGCGGCGCAGGACACATACGTAAGCACCTTGTACTCAAACGGCCCGAATGCAGGCAACACGAGGTTAGCTTCACTTACACTCATTGCAATCTGGCCTAACTTTGTTACTATACTTCCAACCATTTAAATTCCTCCTTTTCTTCTCTCCCTTACACCGCCTTGTAAGCAGTATTCGGGAAAATTCTATCTCATTTTGTGAGAAACCTTGATTTTTCCAGGTTATGACGTTATGCCCAAGAAAACAGCTCAGAACTCGTAAGCTCAGAGAGTTTCATTTTTAAGCTTCTGCGTTTTCAACCTGTTTCTTTGTCGGACCATTTACGACACAAAGATCTTTCAGCGCAGCTTCCAGTTGTTCTTTGTTCGGAGCAACTCCGTGCCACTCTGCTTTATTTTCCATAAAGCAGACCCCTTTGCCTTTTATGGTCCTGGCAATCAATACGGTGGGTTTACCTTTTGTTGCTCTGGCTTCTTTAAACGCTTTAAGATGAGCTTCTATAGAATGCCCGTCTAATTCTATAACATGCCAGTTAAACGCCCTGAATTTTTCAGCCAGAGGAGCCAAACCCTTAACATCCTCTATATTACCGTCAATCTGCAAATTATTATAATCCACCCAGGCAACAACATTGTCAAGCTTTCTGTGAGCCGAAGTCATCATTGCCTCCCATACCGAACCTTCCTGAAGCTCGCCGTCCCCCATAATACAAAAAACCCTGGAATCACTGCCCTCCAGCCTGAGGCCCAGGGCCGCGCCGTTAGCCGCTCCCAGCCCCTGTCCCAGAGAACCGGCAGAAATCTCAATACCCGGTGTTTTCGCGCTGTGAGGATGCCCTTGAAGCCGGCTATGAAGCTTTCTTAACGTTATTAATTCTTCTTTGGGGAAATATCCTGCTTCCGCAAGCACGGAGTATAGCCCCGGTACGGCATGGCCTTTCGAAAGAAATACCCGGTCTCTTTTTTCCCATTTAGGATTTTTCGGATCATGCCTTAATTCCGCGAAATAAAGAGCCGTCAGAAACTCCACCATTGAAAGAGAACCGCCGGGATGACCCGACCCTGCCGCATTCAAAGCAAGAAGAATTCCTCTCCGAATACTTACAGTATGTTCTTCCAGTTTTTTAATATCCGGACTTTCATTTTTACCCTGATACATTATTCCCCCTTAAACCAAAGTCCAGGCGGTTTTCCAGGCACGTTTTGCGCCGGCTATAACCGCTTCCGGATCTTCATCGCCAACAGGTTTCACTTCAAAAGAAACTATCGGCGGTTTAATACTCGCCGTATTTTTCAGATAGCCGACTTTAAAAAGTGCTTTAATAAACTCCGCAAGTGCCGCCGCGTCATTTTCACTTCCGGGATAACCAAAACGCGGATGGACATCGCCATAAGCCGGATTTGCCTTGTCTTTCATATAACAGTTTCCGACATGTATATGATTCAGGCAGCTTTTCACGGTTGACAGCGAGTATTCAGGTTTTTCGTTTAAGAGCGGCAAATGTGAAAGGTCAATTGTAAGACCAAAGTTACTATAGGTTTTTTTGACCTCTTCTGCCATCTTTACAGCTTCCCCGGAAACCCCGATAAGGCATTTTTTATCTATAGTTTCATCAAATGCTTCAAGGGAAAATATTTTATCTTTAGATTTTGCGTAGGCAGAAAGTTCTTTCAAAGACTCAATTAAAAGTTTTACAGCAGCTTCTTTTTTCTCCGCCCCCGGGTGAGGACCTGAAAGGACTATAACTTTCTCCGCGTTAAAATACACGGCATCATCAATAGTTTTCTTTACATCTTCTATCGCTTTCTTTCTTTCATCGGTATTTTCCGCATTAAGGTTAAGCTTTCCTCCAAGCAGCGGCGGCTGGCCGGCCATTATGACCCTGATGCCCGCAACTTCCGTCACCCTTTTTGCTTTTTCTTTTATTACGGCATCCGC
>JAZDIO010000072.1:0-11000 GCA_043804965.1 Candidatus Firestoneibacteriota bacterium
AATCAGATAGGCGAGACCAAGAGCGACTATGATAAGGAAAAACTTCAAGAGCGCCTTGCCAAGATTGCGGGCGGAGTTGCGGTAATAAATGTCGGCGCCGCGACTGAACCTGAAATGAAAGCAAGGAAATCAATATTTGAAGATGCTCTTCATGCGACTCGCGCGGCTGTGGAAGAAGGTATAGTTCCGGGCGGCGGTGTTGCGCTCCTTCGCGCGCTTAAGGCTTTGGATTCCATAAAACTTAAAGAAGACGAGATGGTAGGCGTTAATATATTAAAAAGGGCGCTCGAAGAACCGATAAGGCAGATTGTATACAACGCCGGGGAAGAGCCGTCTGTGGTGGTGGATAAAATCAAGAAAGAAAAAGACGTAAATTACGGCTTTAATGCTTTGACCGGTGAATATGAAGACCTGGTTAAGGGCGGGATTATAGATCCGACAAAAGTCACAAGGACTGCCCTCCAGAACGCAGCAAGTGTTGTGGGACTTCTCCTGACGACAGAAACGCTTATTACCGATCTTACGGAAGAAAAGCCGGAAGCTCCGATGCCGGGCGGCGGCGGTATGGGTGGTATGGGCGGAGGAATGTATTAAAATAATCAGGCTTGGGGCAGGTTTAAAGCCTGCCCCTAAGTTCTAAAGGCGGGTGCAAACATGGCTAAAATAATAGGAATTGACCTGGGTACGAGTAATTCTGCTGCGGCCACTATGATAGGCGGAAAACCTACGATTATTCCTTCTGCAGAAGGAACTTCCATAGGCGGAAAAGCATTCCCGTCTTATGTTGCTTTTACAAAAGACGGCCAGAAACTCGTAGGAGAACCAGCAAGGCGTCAGGCGGTATCCAATACCGAAGGTACCGTAATAGCCATCAAAAGAAAGATGGGTTCCGATTACAAAATAAAGATTTACGGTAAGGAGTATACGCCCCAGCAGATTTCGGCCTATATTCTCCAAAAAATTAAGTCCGATGCGGAAGCGTTTTTAGGTGAAAAAGTGGAGAAAGCAGTTATTACCGTTCCTGCGTATTTTAATGATAATCAGAGACAGGCGACAAAAGACGCTGGCACTATAGCTGGTTTGGAAGTGGTCAGGATTATAAATGAGCCGACAGCGGCCTGCCTTTCTTATGGGCTTGATAAAGCTGGAAAAGAACAAAAGATTTTAGTGTTTGATCTTGGCGGCGGGACTCTTGATGTCACCATCATGCATATGGCGGAAGGTGTCTTTGAAGTGGTTTCCACAAGCGGCGATACGCAGCTTGGCGGTACCGACATGGACAATTCCATAATTGACTATATTGCCGGCGAATTCCAGAGAGCCGAAGGTATTGATTTAAAAAAAGACAAAATGGCGGTGCAGCGCCTTCGCGAGGCGGCGGAGAAAGCCAAGATAGAACTCTCCACGACTCTCGAAACGGATATTAATCTGCCGTTTATTTCCGCGGATTCTTCAGGGCCTAAGCATCTGGTTATGAAAATAACCAGGGCAAAGCTTGAAGACCTTGTGCGGCCGACTATTGACCGCTGCAGAAAGCCGGTAGAAAATGCGCTTACAGACGGCAAGCTTACGGCTAAAGATATAAATAAAGTTATTATGGTCGGCGGTCCCACCAGAATGCCGATAGTTCAGAGATTTGTGGAAGAAGTAATCGGGAAAGTGGTTGAACACGGAGTGGATCCGATGGAATGCGTTGCTATGGGCGCAGGAGTCCAGGGCGCCGTACTTACCGGCGACATTAAGGATGTGCTTCTCCTGGATGTTACTCCGTTGTCGCTTGGTATCGAAACCTTGGGCGGAGTCTTTACAAAGCTCATTGAAAGAAATACCACGATCCCCACGAAGAAAAGTCAGATATTTTCCACTGCGGCCGATAATCAGCCGAGCGTGGAGATACATGTATTGCAGGGCGAGCGCTCTATGGCAGGGGATAATACAACCCTCGGGCGTTTTCAGCTTGTAGGTATTCCTTCGGCGCCGAGAGGCATGCCTCAGATTGAGGTGACGTTCGATATAGACGCGAACGGCATCATTCATGTTTCGGCAAAAGATCTTGGTACCGGCAAAGAGCAATCCATGAAAATAACCGCGCCTACCAAACTTTCAAAAGAAGATATTGAAAAGATGGTAAAGCAGGCGGAACAATTCGCAACGGATGATAAGAAGAAAGCGGAAGCAATTCAGGTAAAAAATGAGGCTGACTCGCTCATCTATCAGACGGAGAAAACGCTTGCGGAACATGCGGCAAAAGTGGATGAAGGAACAAAAACCGCTATTACCGAGGCGATTGCAGACCTGAAGAAAAAAATGGAAGCCAACGATACGGAAGGCATAAAAGCCGGGGTAGAAAACGTAAAAAGGGTATCACAGAAGCTTGGGGAAGCGATCTACCAGCAGGCACAGCAGCAACAGCAGCAGGGCGCGCCCGGGGCAGGACCGCAGGACCCGAATGCCGGAGCCGGACCGAAGAAGGAAGGCGAAAATGTAGTAGACGCCGACTTTAAGGTAGAGGACGAGAAGAAGTAAAGAACCGAGGCGAGGACGGAAGTCTGAGGGCAGTTGAGCAAAGCCTGAATAATTAGACCATAAATCTTTGCGAAATCCGCCTAGGCGGAAAAAAGACGAAAAAAAGCGCTTTGAGAACAAAAGCTCAAGGCGCTTTTGTTTTATGGCGGGTATGCCGCAGAAAACCACGGAGTTACCTCCGTGGTTTTCTGCGGCATGAATAATGATTTGAATTCCTATCGCCGAAACTTTGGACGTAAGTCCGCAGAGGTTCATATCTTAATATGGTTATTTGCAAATGAACATTTTCTTTAAAAGCGCCACTAATAATAAAAGGTAAAAGTATGAATTTGTAGTATTTAATTGAACTTTTTGTTTTATTAAGGTATAAATAAAAGTAAGAGGTTTTAGACTTAACCGCTAACTAAGCGAGGGAACGAAGAAGAACAATATGAAAAGATATGTATTGGCAATTACAATGGTATTTTTTGTTTTTCCGGCGTTTGCAACGGTGACTGCGATGCTTGACGCCCGGGATACGGGCACTGCTATAATATTTTTTGAAGCAGGAAAGGAACTTGGCCGGGAACTTTATGATACGGACGGAAGTTATAAAAGCACTAAAGGAAACATCCCGGACGGTGTTTACAAATTTAATTATAGAGACGGAAAAACAACGAGGTTTGAGTATACCTATAAAGACGGGATGAAAGTGGCGGCAAAAGTATACACCAGAAAAGGATTGAATGATTATGATGCGGAGTATGTGAACAGGATTCTGCAGGGAAAGAAAAACATGTATTACAAGGACGGGACACTCCGGCAGACGGTAACTTATAAAAAGGGAAAAAAAGACGGTGTGAGTATTTCTTATCATGAAAACGGCAAAAAGGAATGCGAGGAAAACTATAAAGAGAATGAAAGACAGGGGAAAAGAACAACATATTATTTGGACGGAACAATTGAAGCGGAAGAAAATTATAAAAACGATGCTTTTGACGGGCTTTGCAAAAAATATTGGGAAAATGGAAAAGTAAAAGAAGAAATTACCTATAAAAGCGGCACGGCTGTCGGACCTTATAAAATTTATTACGAAAACGGTAAAATCGAAGTTGACGCAAATTATGTAAACGGAATAGTCACCGGCAAAGTAAGAAGATATGATCCCGACGGAAAACTTGTAAGCGAAGAAATACAAAAATAAGAAAAATTTATTAAGTTAAAGAACCCGGATCCGCTAGAGATAATGCTTGTAGAATAAAGCTATTCGTGATGTTGCAATTTGTTTGGCTGTCTGAACAAATTGTTGACCCAAATCCAATAAATTATTTTAACAATTCTAAAATTATATTTTCATTACGAACAACCGAACAACCTAAATAAGCAATTGAATGAAGGCAGAGGTTCTGGTAAAATCCTATTATGATACGAGTCTGTAAGAAAAAAGAATATGTTACTCTCGTCGAAATTCTGCGCGATTCCTTCGCTATCGGGTCCATTGATAAACGCATTGAAGATAAATTCGGCAAAATCATCGGGTTTGATTGGTGGGAACGAAAGTCGGCGGATATAATAAAAGAAGCAAAGGCCAATCCGTCCGGGGTTTTTGTTTATGAAATAGACGGGAAAATTGCCGCGTTTATGACTACCTATATGGATGAAAAGTTTTCCTATGGGAAGGTTTTCACCCTCGCGGTTGTTCCGAAGCATCAGGGAAAAGGGCTGGGCACCCTGCTTCTGAAATATGCCGAAAAAGTATTTAAAAAAAACAAGATGAAGCTTATGCGCATAAATGTACTTGAGGATAACCCCCGCGCTTACGAACTTTATAAAAAACTTGGTTTTGAGCCGGCAGGGCAGATAGTAAATATGGGGAAGAAGCTGGAGAATTAGAGGTTTAGATGGTCGGATGGTTGGAGGATTAGCAAAAGGAAGGGGAGTTGAGGAAAGTCTAAATATCAGACAGTTATACTTTCCGAAATCCATCGAGGTGGACAAAGTTTTAAATGTAAAACCATAAATCTTTGCGAAATCCGCCCGGGCGGAAAAACAGGAGAAATAAAATGATAACCGCAATAATAAACGGGAAAATAGTTACGCCAAAAGGGGTAAAAAAAGGCTCAATTCTTATTGATAGCGGCAAAATATCAAAAATAGTTCCGTTTAGACTCAAAGCTGATTATATAGAAGATGTTAAAGGAAGTTATGTTTTGCCGGGATTTTTTGATACGCATCTTCACGGGGGAGGCGGGTATGACTCTTCAAATGCCCTGTTTAATGTTAAAAGAAACGCGTTTGCAAGAGAGGAAGAAAATTATGCTCAGGGCGTCGAAACAATCCTCAGGGAACACGCCAGGCATGGGACGACTTCCATGATATTAAGTACCGGAACGAACAGCGAAGAGAACATAAGCAAATATATGAAATATGCCGGTTATTTCGTTAAAGAGTACTCCGGAGGAGCAAAACTCCTTGGTGCCGATATAGAAGGGGTTTTTATAAAAGATCCGGCTTATGCCGGCGCCCAGAGCCTGAAATACCTTCAAGAACCCGATATAAGACTCTTTGATCGTTTTATGAAGATATCAGGAGGAACAATTAAAAGGGTGCTTGTTGCTCCCGAATGGGGGGATTCCGCGATAAAATTAATAAAACATCTGGTAAAAAACGGGGTGGTCCCGGGGGTCGGGCACAGCGGGGCGACATATGACCAGTTCATGCGGGCTTACGATGCAGGCGTTAAAGTGCTCATTCATTTTGGAAACGGCCCGATGAGCCAAAATTTCAAGGGAGGCGGTATCCTTGATGCCGCTTTTTTTCTGAAGGATAAAATTTACGCGGAAATTGTCTGTGATTATTACCATGTTAACCCCAGATGGGTTGCGGCTTTTCTTAAGAATTTTAATTCCCGGGCAATAGGGGTAACTGATGCGATGTTTCCGGTGGGCTGCGCCGGATATATTAAAGAATTTGAAATGGGCGGAAAAATCTGCGCGGTAGAAAAAGATATCCTTAAACTAAAAGGGTCCGCAAACACGCTCTTTGGCAGCATGCTGACAACGGATAAAGCTTTCCAGAATTTTCTGAATATTTATATGAAAAATATCACCGGTTACCTTACGGGCCCGCTTTTTGAAAAACCGGTAACTTTGGAAAAAGCCCTGATGAAGACAAGCAAATTATTATCTTTAAATCCCGCCAGGTTATACGGTTTCGATAAAGAGATAGGAACTTTAGAAAAAGGAAAAAGTGCGGATATTGTTGTAATGGATATTAAAAAACTCGGCGCGGATTATAAGTGTTCTGTCAAAAAAGTTTTTGTAAACGGAGAAAAAGTGGATTGATTTGCAGTTCCAGAGGTTTTTCATAAGGAGTATCAAAAGGAAAAATTCTTAAAAAATGTTAAAACCGTAAGGAACGGAAGAAAGAAATCCCCGCGGGAGATATAGGGCGGGGTCTATAAGTCAGCTGAGAGCGCAAGAAAAGAATTTGCGAGTATATTCTCAAACAAATAAACGAAGCCAAAGGAAAATATCATATGTGCGGAATAGTGGGATATGCAGGCGGCAAGTTCGTTGACTCTGTTCTTATTGTAGGGCTTGAGAGATTGGAATACCGGGGTTATGATTCGGCAGGTGCCGCAACGATTGTAAACGGCGAATTGGGATTTAGGAAAAAAGCAGGAAAACTTAAGATTCTTGATGAAAGTTTAAAACAAACTCCTCTCGGCGGTAATATCGGAATTGCCCATACAAGGTGGGCTACGCATGGAGCTCCCAGCGAGCAGAATGCGCATCCTCATTTTGACTGCAAACAGAAAATTGCTGTTGTGCATAACGGAATTATAGAAAATTATTCAAAATTAAGGGAAGAGCTTACAAGTAAAGGTCATGTCTTTGAGTCGGAAACGGATTCAGAGGTGGTTCCTCATCTTATTGAAGATAACTTTAAAGGGGATTTTAAAGCGGCGGTAATTAAAACTCTTGCGCAAATGGAGGGTTCTTTTGCCCTGGTCATCATAAGCGAGCATCAGCCGGACAGCCTGATAGCTGTAAGAAAGAAAAGTCCTCTTGCAATAGGAGTGGGAAAAGAAGAAAATCTTGTCGCTTCGGATATTAGCCCTCTTCTTACGCATACAAATAAGATAATCTATCTTGAAGACGGCGAGCTGGCGGTGATAAACAAAGATAAAGTTGAGGTTTTTGACTTTACCGGTAAAAAAACAGAAAAAACCGTTCAAGAAGTCAGTACCAAAAACGAAGCTTTCAATAAAAATGGTTTTGACCATTTTATGCAGAAAGAAATATTCGAACAGCCCGAAATTCTCCGTCGGATACTTAGTGAAAGGATAGGAGAGGACGGACTTGTACATTTTAAAGAAAGAAAGATAAAACGGGAATTTCTTGCCAAGGTCGGGAAAATAGTCATCCAGGCCTGCGGCACCTCCTGGCATGCCGCGCTTATTGGCAAGTTTCTGCTTGAAAAATACGTGCGCATCCCTACTGAAGTCGAGATCTCTTCCGAGTTCCGTTATCGCAACCCTATTTTAGGCGGAGATACTTTGGTAATGGCTATTTCCCAATCAGGAGAGACTGCGGATACGCTTGCGGGTATCAGAGAGGCCAAGGTGAAATTTACCAAGGTCTGGTCTTTTGTTAATGTTGAAACCAGCACTATTGCCAAAGAATCTGACTGCGCCATAAATATGCTGGCAGGCCCGGAAATCGGCGTTGCGTCGACCAAGGCTTACACGGCCCAGCTTATGAATCTCTTTTTATTCACGCTGTATGTTGCCAGATTAAAATACTCTATGAGCGACGAGCAGGTACGTGCGTTAGTTTTGGAACTGAATGAAATTCCGGGGAAAATAAAAGAGATAGTAGAACAGGGTGCAAAAATAAAAGAACTTGCAAAAGCTTACAGTCAAACTCCCCTTATGATCTTTCTTGGCCGCGGAGTAAATTATCCGTCGGCGCTTGAAGGAGCTCTTAAACTCAAAGAAATTTCCTATATGCACGCCCTCGGTTATCCCGCGGGAGAGTTTAAACACGGGCCCATAGCGCTTGTAGATGAAAAAGTCGGAGTGGTTTGCATAATGCCGGAGGGCGAGCTCTTTGAGAAAATGGCGAGCAACGTACATGAAGCTAAAGCAAGAAAAGCAAAAATAATAGCAATAGCAACAGAAAGCGATAATAGAGCCGGGGAAATTGCCGACTCCTTGTTGTATATCCCAAAATGTTCGGAGATTTTAACGCCCCTGCTTACCGTAATCCCTCTTCAATTGTTCGCTTACTATATAGCGCTTGAAAAAGGCTGCGATGTGGATAGGCCGAGAAATTTAGCAAAAAGTGTGACTGTGGAATAAAAATGAACCTTTGCGGACGAGAACTCATTTTTGAGTTTTTAACCGGCAAAGCAGAGGCAATTCCGTTTTTCTTGTATTTTTCTTGAAAAATTCAACTAATTACAATATAATAGTGTTTAATCTTTTAAATGGAGCAAACATATGAAAAAACTGTACTTTCTCATGGTTTTAACTGCTTTTTCCGTTATTTTAAACGGATGCTCGCTAAAAACAATAGCATTAAATAGTGTCGGAGATGCTCTTTCCGGCGGCGGTACGGTATTTACCTCTGATAATGATCCGGATTTGGTAGGAGATTCTCTTCCTTTTGCATTAAAGTTATATGAGTCCGTACTTGACGGGGTTCCGGAGCATAAAGGGCTCATACTTTCTACGGCAAAGGCATTCACGATGTATGCTTATGCTTTTCTTCAGATGGAAGCGGATACGATAGATAAACAGGATTACGATAAAGCCAAGTATTTAAGAGCCCGGGCGCAAAAACTTTATCTTAGGGGAAGAGATTACGCCTTAAAAGGTCTGGAACTTAATCATTCCGGATTTAACGAGCTTTTAAAGAAAGATTATAAAGCAGCTATAGCGCTTGCCAATAAAGAAGATGTCCCGCTCCTTTACTGGGCCGGCTCTTCGTGGGTTGCCGCTCTTACTACCGATAAAGGCAATCTCCAGCTGGTTGCAGAGTCTACTGTCGGCGCAGCTTTAGTCGGAAGAGTGCTTGAGCTGGATGAAGCCTATGACGACGGCGCGGCTCACGATTTTTTTATTTCCTGGGACGGCAGCCGTTCTGAGGCGATGGGCGGGAGCGAAAAAAGAGCCAGAGAACATTTTAATAAAGCAATAGAGATTAACAAAGGAAAAAAAGCCAGCACGTATCTTTCCCTGGCCGCGATTTCACAGGGCAAGCAGGATTTAAAAGAATTTAAAGAGCTCGTCAGCAAGGCGTTAGCGATAGATACCGATAAATATCCGGAAAACAGATTGTCCAATATTATCTTTCAAAGAAGAGCAAAATTCATGCTGGATAATATTGATGACTATTTTTTGATAGAAGAACCGGCTGATTCAAAATAAGTACAAAGTACGAATGACAAATTATCAATAGTCATTTCAATTGTAAATTATAGGAGGGTCAACATGAAGAAAGTTATCGTAATTACAATACTACTGCTTCTTTGCATGAGTACATATGTTAACGCTCTTACGATAAAACTTGCTACTTTAGCGCCGGAACAGTCGCCCTGGTATGATGTTATAAGGGGTATGGCTGATGACTGGAAAAAAGCAACAAACGGGGAAGTGGTTGTCAGAATATATGCGGGCGGGGTTGTAGGCGACGAAACGGATGTAGTAAGGAAAATAGGTATAGGTACTCTGGATGCGGGGGCTATTACCGGTGTCGGGATGTCTGATATTTGCAGTGAAGTTCAGGCAATGCAGATGCCGATGATGATACAGTCTTATGAAGAGCTTGATTATATTCTAAGTAAAGTCAGACCCAAGCTCGAAGCTTCACTTGATAAAAAAGGCTATAAGGTCCTAAACTGGGGAGATGTCGGCTGGGTGAAGTTCTTTGCTCAGAAAAAGGTTATCTACCCGGACGACATGAAGGATCAAACAATGTTTGTGTGGGGCGGGGATACCGGAGTTCTCGACGCCTGGAAGGAAGCGGGTTTTAGAGTTATGCCTTTAGCAATTACCGATATGCTTACATCTTTGCAGACAAAGAAAATAAACGCTTTTTCAACGTCTCCTATTGCCGCGGCTTCTTTTCAATGGTTCGCGCTGGCTCCGAATATGACGGATATTAAATGGGCGGCGCTTATCGGCGGCACGGTTATCAGTAAAAAGTCCTGGAATAAAATATCCGAGAAATACAGGCCCGAACTTGAAAAGATAGCGGCAAAAAGAGGGGAGGACATGAAGGTAAAGATAAGAGCGCTTGAAGGTGAAGCTGTTAAAACAATGGTAAAATACAAACTTCAAGTTCATCAGCTTCCTGCTGCCGCGGTTAAAGACTGGACAGAGAAGGCAAAAGGGGCTTATCCGAAGATCCTTACTACGCCGGAATTAAAAGCGATGTATGAAGAAGTCAATAAATACCACCTCGAATTTATAAATTTAAAAAAGAAATAATTAAGAACCTGTAAAAGGAGTCCATGAAGCTAATATTAGGAAAACTGGAAAGCTTTTATCACAAGATAGAAAACGGCTTTGCCATGATCCTTTTGTTCTCGATGGCTTTGATCCCTGTCATTGAGATGGTCTTCCGGAAAGCGTTTAATACCGGTATAGCGGGTTCCATTGTTTATGTTCAGCATTTAACCCTATGGGTGGGTTTTGTCGGAGCTATAATCGCGACCCGGGATAAGAGACATCTCACCATTACCTCCATAGATGAGTACATGCCGGATACCGCTAAGAAAATTGCGGGAATTTTGAGAAATTTCGTAAGTACTGCGATTTGTTTCGCGCTTTTTCTTGCCAGCGTTCAGCTTGTAAGAAGCGAAAGCATCGCTGGTAATCTGGCAGTACCGACCTGGATAATGGAACTCATACTTCCTGTCGGCTTCCTCATCATGTCTCTCAGGTTTGCCTTCGCCTACTCCAAGACCCTTGTTGAAAAAATAATAACCGGGCTTGCCTTTCCCATCGTTCTACTTTTTGGCGCCTTTCTTTTCCCTTACATGGCGTATCTGACCCTTCCGCTGGCGATACTTATTGTCGGTTCTATCGTCTTTGGTGCTCCGATATTTATAGGACTTGGAGGATTGGCTGTATTGTTTTATTTCGGAGCGGGGGAGCCGCTGGCTTCTATCCCTGCAGAGACCTACAGGATAGTTACGGATTCTATTCTTCCTACTATTCCTTTATTTACCCTGACCGGGTATATTCTGGCGGAAGGCGGGGCCAGCAGGAGAATGGTAAAGCTTTTTAACTCCTGGTTCGGGTGGATGCCGGGCGGTCTGGCTATTGCCACAATTATGGTTTGTACGTTTTTTACTACTTTTACGGGTGCTTCCGGGGTCACGATTCTTGCGATGGGCGGGCTTCTTCTTCCGGTGCTCTTAAAATCCGGTTATGAAAAAAGGTTTTCCGTAGGTCTTTTAACTGCGACAGGAAGCATTGGGTT
>JAZDIO010000073.1:0-2117 GCA_043804965.1 Candidatus Firestoneibacteriota bacterium
GCCTACAGCCCTTATCCGCCGGTTTCCGAGATGGTCGATATCGTCAACCACTCCCTGTGTATCTCTCAGGTCTATCAGGGTTTTTGTGGTAAGAAGAATATCCTCTTTTCTTAAAATTTTTAAATCGGGGGAAGACTTAATACCCAGTCGCTGGTTTATTTTAACCCATCCAACACCGGAAAGATCATAAAATGCAGTCTTGAAGAAAAGATTGTCTATAAAATCCTGGGCAACCTCCGGTGTTGCAGGATTTCCGGGTCTGAGTCTCCTGTATATTTCAACAAGTGCTTCTTCTTTTGAGCCTACTTTATCAACCGCAAGGGTTTTTCTTATGGAGTCACTGCTTGACGCGCCGTCGACAAACAGGAGGTCAAATTCCGTTATGCCGGCATCTTTCAGTTTTGCAAACGATTCATCGTTAATCGTACTGTTTGCCTTAACCACAGGCGCTCCGGTTTTAGGATCCGAAATCGTATAAGCAAATGCTCTATCAAGGATATCTTCCATATTAATAGGTATTGTTCCCAGATTGGAAGATATCAGCTTCTTTATAAGTTTGGGAGTATACGGCCGCCCTTTTTTAGCAATAATTTCTCCTGAATCAGGATCCTTGATATCACGGGAAAATTTCTGTCCTTTGTATAAATCCTCTCTCAATTCCTTATGTATGCTTCTTCCGCGTAAAATTATCCTCTCGGTTTTATAAAAATATGAAAGGAGATCTTCGGGGGTATATCCGAACGCCTTAAAGAATATTGTAACCGGAAACTTGCGTCTCCTGTCTATTCTTATGTAGACGATATCTTTTGGATCAATCTCAAGGTCGATCCATGATCCGCGGACAGGGATGATTCTTGAGCTGTAGATAATTTTTCCGCTAGAATGGGTCTTCCCCTTGTCATGATCAAAAAAAACGCCGGATGACCTGTGAAGCTGGCTGACCACAACTCTTTCGGTACCGTTTACAATAAAAGTTCCCTTCCCGGTCATCAGAGGAACCGTTCCAAAATAAATCTCCTGTTCCTTGATGTCGCGGATACTTGAACTATCAGTCTCCTTGTTAACATCATAAACAACGAGCCTCACCGTTATGCGGACCGGTATTTCATAAGTCATGCCCCTGTGTATACATTCCGCAACACCGTGTTTTATTTCACCGAATCTGTAGGAAACAAATTCAAGCGATGCGCTCCCTGTAAAATCTTTGATTGGAAAAACAGATTTGAATACGGCTTGGAGCCCTATATCTTCACGTTTTTCAGTAGGAACATCTATTTGCAAAAAACGTCTGTATGATTCCCGCTGCATACCTATAAGATCGGGTATTTCAACGATTCTCTGAATTTTACCGAAATTCTTTCTTAAACGTTTTTTTGCCGAAAGCCTTTCCGACATGGCATCTCCATTTATTTATGGGATTTAAAAAATTAAACTATGAAAAATCTTCAAAGCCTTTCATGATTATTTAGTATTACAAAACCTAAATTTCCGGCTGTAAAAAAATATTTTCATAATCTCATAAAACAGCACCGCTGCGGAGACATAATTCTTTCCCGATGAAGAATTATGTCTCTGCAGCATCAACAGCTCTTCATGTTTTTAATTGAAGCTCCCAGCAGCAACCTAGGGTCCGCCTGAGGCGGATTCGACCGCAGGGAATAGCGTCTATTTTTAATTCGCTCGCTGTTTTGGTTCAAAAACACAGAGTTTTTTATATCTATTGCCGACTACTTTATTTCAACCTGGGCTCCTGCTTCTTCAAGCTGCTTCTTGATTTTTTCAGCCTCTTCTTTTGAAATACCCTCTTTTACAGGTTTTGGAACTTCATCAACAAGGGTTTTTGCTTCTTTGAGTCCAAGGCTTGTAATAGCTCTGACTTCTTTTATTATCTGTATCTTCTTCTCTCCGTGTGACATTAGAATAACTGAAAATTCTGTCTGTTCTTCAGCCTGTACAGCGGCTGCTGCAGGTCCGGCAGCTGCAACCATTGCCACAGGAGCTGCTGCTGATACCCCAAACTTGGTCTCCATCTCCTTGACAAGCTCGGACAGTTCAAGAACCGACATATTGGCTATAAATTCAATAACATCTTCTTTAGTAATATTTGACATTTTTAT
>JAZDIO010000074.1:0-8594 GCA_043804965.1 Candidatus Firestoneibacteriota bacterium
CTTTATTCTTGAGACACCTAAAGAACCGGAAGGTTCCGACGCTTCTAATGTAAAATATGCGAGAACTTGTTCAGTTATGTAAAAATGGTTACTTGTTTTTTAGAATATTTGTGTCTGTGTAGGGCTAGTATTTCGGTGGATATTAAACGGTTTTATCTGATATAATTACAATAAGTATGATAAAAAAATATACTTATATAATCATTGCTGAACAGGTGCCGGTCGAAAAAACGGTAGAAGTTTAATTGGCGGAATTAAAGATAGAACCCGTCGAGATCAAGAAATACTATTATCGGCCTCGGCAGGAGTTTTCTCGCAATGAACAAGTGTTGCGGATAAAAGAACTTGCAAAGAATTCAGATGTTAAATTAAGCAAGGATCTTTATGGGGGAATGAAATGAAGAAATTATCGGTAATTATCGGGGTTTTGTTTGCAGCTGCCGTTATGCGGGGAGCGCCGGAAGTAATTGACAGAGTGTTGGTCTCTGTAAACGGCGAAATGATAACTCTTTCTGAATTTAATGAAATATTTGTGCCTTATGCCATGCAGGCCGCTAATTCGGTTCCTGCAGAGGAAATGAAGAAGGCGAAGAAAGAAATATTTTCCAAGCTTCTGGAGAATAAGCTGCTTATACAGGAAGCGGTTGACAAAAATATCGAGGTGGGAAAAAGAGAATTGGAAAATACGATTGATAATGCGAAGAAAAACGCCGGCGGTTCGGAGGCGTTTCTTGCTCAGTTGAAAAAAGAAGGTTTAAGCGAAGAGGATTTTAAGGAAAAAGTAAAAGAATCTCTGATGGCTCAGCGTCTGGTTAATGATTATGTGCGCCGTGAAATAAAAATCAGTGTTCAGGATTATCAGGATTATTATCAGAAAAATATTGAGAAATTCAGGTATCCGGATAAAGTAAAGCTGTATCACATACTTATAAAGAACGGCCCTGAGGCCAAGACAAAAGCCGAGAGTATTGTTAAGGAGATTAAAGCAGGATTGGCTTTTCCTGAAGCTGTAAAAAAGTATTCGGATGCTCCGTCTGCAAAGGAAGATGGCGGAGAACTGGGGTTGGTGAGTCCGGGTGAAATGCCGGCTTTTGGCTTGGAGCCCTTTTCTCTAAAAGACGGTGAGATAAGCATGCCGGTGCAGACATCCATGGGCTTTCACATATTGAAAGTGACGGAAAGATCGGCGGGAAAACAGCTTGTGCTTTCAGATGAAATAGAAGAGAACGGCAGAAAAATTTCGGTCAGAGAAATTGCTCAGCAAAGGGTTCTTGAAGAGAGGTTTAAAGAGAAATATAACCAATACATTGAAAAGCTGAAAGCAAAAGCGGTAATCAGTATTAAGATAGAAGAATTTAAATAAAAGCGCAGAGATGTTCGCTTGTATCACAGATAATCGGAGCCCGGGGAAACAAAGACAAGGAATGAGGGGGAACTAAAGATGAGCAATAAATTAAAAGTCGGCATAGTAGGAGCTACGGGCAACAATTAAGTGAACACGGGCTCAAAGCCCCGCGCTAAAGCGCAGAGATGTTCACTTGCATCACAGATAATCGGAGCCCAGGGAAACAAAGACAAGGAATGAGGGGGAAGTAAAGATGAGTAATAAATTAAAAGTCGGCATAGTAGGAGCTACGGGCTATTCCGGCATTGAGTTAATTAGAATTCTATTAAAACATCCATATGTTGAACTTTCAATGCTTACTTCGGAATCCTATTCGGGTCTGAAGGTTAAAAAGGCGCTTCCTTTTTTTGATTTAGAGAATGAACTTGTTTCTTTTAATGCAAAAAAGACGGCTGAAAACAGTGATGTTGTCTTTCTGTGTCTTCCTCATACAAAATCTATGGAAGCGGCGGCTGCGATATTAAAAGCAGGGAAAAAACTGGTGGATCTCAGCGCGGACTTCCGCCTTAAAGACAAAAAAATGTATGAAAAATGGTATGGTGCAAAACATACAAAATCTGAACTTCTTAAAGAAAGCGTTTATGGAATGCCTGAGATTAACAGGGAAGCTGTGAAGGGGAGTTATTTTGTGGCAAACCCGGGGTGTTATCCCACAAGTATAATTCTTGGGGCTTTTCCGGCGGTAAAAGCAAAGCTGGTTGATGCATCGGTTGTAATAGTTAATTCAATATCCGGAGCCAGCGGCGCCGGGCGAAAAGCAAAGGCCGAACTTATGTTTTCGGAAACAGGAGAGAGTTTAAAAGCGTATAAAGTGGGGGTGCATCAACATACTCCGGAAATAGAGATGGGCATTGCGATGGGAAGCGGCAATTCAAAAGTCAGGGTTTCTTTTACTCCGCATCTGGCGCCGGTTAACCGCGGTATTCTTACTACGATAAGTTTCTCGCTGAAGAAAAAAATATCCACGGCAGCCGCGTTGGAGATATATAAAGAAATATATTGCGGGGAAGAATTTGTTCATGTCCTTTCCGAAGGGCAGCTTCCCGAGACAAAGTATGTGGCGGGATCTAATTATTGCGATATAGGAATTAAAGTAGATTCTCGAACGAATCGTCTTGTGGTTATTTCCGCTATTGATAACCTTGTTAAGGGCGCTTCCGGACAAGCGGTCCAGAATATGAATCTGATGTGCGGATTTAAAGAAAACACAGCTCTTCAAAATATCGGAATGATGGTATGATATTTAAAGTAAAAGGTTATCTTGCTGCGGCGCTCCACTCCGGAATAAAGAAAAATCCCTTTAAAAAGGATCTGGCGCTTATTTATTCGGAAATACCTGCTGTTGCTTCCGCGGTTTTCACAAAAAATAATGTAAAAGCGGCTCCTGTTATCCTCTCAATGAAAAACATGAAAAAGGGGTTGATAAACGCTATTGTAGTAAACAGCGGAAATGCCAACGCATGTACGGGAAAGCAGGGGATGGCAGATGCCTCAGCTATGACCGAAAAAGCGGCTTTTGTGACGGCTTCTGATAAAGATGAAGTGCTTGTTTGTTCCACAGGCGTCATAGGGAAAAAAATGCCGATTGACAGGATTCTTGACGGTATTGAAACCGCCGGTTATTTGCTTCGAGAAGACCGTCTTATTGATGCCGCGGAAGCTATTATGACTACGGATACTTTTAAAAAGACTTCTTGTCTCAATTTTAAGGTCTCAGGAAAAATCTGTTCAATATTTGGAATGACTAAAGGTTCAGGTATGATTCATCCGAATATGGCTACAATGCTCTGTTTTATTCTTTCAGATGTTTTAATATCAAAAAAAATGCTTAACCGGGCATTTAAAGAGCTGAATGAATGGACTTTTAATTCAATAACCGTTGACGGGGATACCAGTACAAACGATACTGCCGTAATTCTGGCAAACGGTAGGGCAGGGAATAAACCGATAACCTCTTTTGGAAAAGATTATAATACGTTCTATAAAGCATTGAAAACGGTAATGCTCGATCTTGCAAAAAAAATAGTTAAAGACGGTGAAGGCGCGACGAAATTTATTGAAGTCCGTGTTTTAAATGCCGGAACAAAAAAAGAGGCTTTAAAATGCGCAAAATCAATAGCCGGTTCAAGCCTTTTCAAAACGGCTGTTTACGGTGGAGACCCGAATTGGGGTCGGATATTATCTGCGGCAGGTAATTCCGGCGTGAAATTTAAAGAAGAAAAAACGGATATTTCATTTGACAAAATGCTTATTGCCAGAAAAGGCGTGGAAGTAAAATTTAATGAAAAAAAAGCCCGCCGGCTGCTTATGAAAAAAGAAGTTCTTGTCACTGTAAATTTAAATTACGGTAAAGAATCCGCCTCTGCTTACACCTGCGACCTGACAGAAGGTTATATTAAAATAAACGCGCATTACAGGACGTAATAGATATGGAAATTTTAAAAGTCAAGATAAATAAAAAAGAGCTGAAATCAAAATATTCCGGTATTTTCACGTCAATGGTTAAAGGTGTCGCCGATATTAAGAAGGAGCTTATTGCTCTTGACGCGGAGATGCATGCTGATTTGGAAGCGTTTTTACTTGAGGAGGGGTCGGAGCAGGAAGACCTTTGGGGCTTTAATTTGTATGTTGAGAAAAAAGGCGAGGAATTTATTGAATATACCTCTCTGATTAATATCAGGCCTCACCAAAACAATAAATCCATGGAAATATCTGATCCGAGGATAAAAGAAAGAGTTAAAAATACTATACTTGGGTGGATAATATGACTTTCCTTCATCATAAGACTTTAACAGCTGAAAAATGGTCTAAGTATCCTTTTAATAAGCAGATATTAATGATAGCGAATGAATTAAACAGGGCGAAAAATATGATTTTAGCGGCTGATATTTTAGAAACTGAAAAATGTTATGAAAGAGCGTTCGAGCTTATTGATATTACAGCCGCTATAAACAAAAATAAAAGTGTTTTAAGAGAGCTTCTTAGACTTAGAGAATTAATGGCATCCACTTATTTATTAAGAGATTATAGAAGTAAAACAAATTTAGAATATTATAATGCTATTCTATCTTTTACCCCTGAAAGTTTTATCTTATCTGAGAGATGATATAAGTATTACGTTTAATGGCTTATTCCTGCCGGGACAGCCCTATTTCCTTAAAAAGATATCCGGAAATAAACGCCGCCTGCGCCGATCTGATATTTTTAAAGAAATGAACATGATCGATAAAATATTTTTTACCTGTGTTTTTTGTGAATGTGTTTAAGTCAATTGCTTTAATTCTGTTATTTTTCATTATAATATCGGCAGCTTTATTGTATTTATTTACATCTTTGTTAAATCTGAGGAAATCTTTGCATTTGCTCCTGTGAATTCTGTCATTAACATGTGTTATTCTGATCCAGATTACTTTTATAGCCGTTTTTTTAAGCAAGGCCAGGATGGACTTAAGATTCTTCTTGTAATCATTGAGACGAACCTGCTTTTTTCCCGTTTTAGGGCTGGTTTTAATGTCATGAAGCCCGCAATTCAAAAGTATAAAGTCATATTTCAATTTTTTCTTCCGTTTTTGCTCTATCAGGTAGTTAAGAATTGAATTGCTGTCGCCTCCATTATATCCGACCGGTTTATTTAAAGAACTTTTGGGAATACCTTTGCCCCGTTTCCGGTCATAATCAAAAATCCCTGAAAGGTACTGCCTTAAATAAGGCCCGTAGTGTATTGAAATACTGTCTCCAAGTACAAATAACGACGGCTTTCGCATTGTGTTTTCTCCTTTTACTCTATTATATGTTAACAAAATTAAAGCGTTTTTTCTATATGAATAAAATGTTAATAAAAGATCGAATAAATAGAAAAATATTCCTGTATTTTCTTGAAAAAACGGTTGAAAAAGAGGTATAATACTTGAAAATCTTACACGCTTTCTGACGGAAGCGGGGGTCCCGTGTACGCGGGCCCGCCGAAGGAAGACGAAAGCGAATGTAAAACCATAGGAGGAACAAGCATTATGCCAGTCATTTCTATCAAGCAGCTTCTGGAATCAGGAGTTCACTTCGGACACCAGACCAAGAGATGGAACCCAAAAATGGAGAAATTCATTTATGGGAAGAGAAACGGAATTTACATCATCGACCTTCAGAAGACCGTTAAAAAGTTGAAAGAAGCCTGCGATTTTATCCGGAGTGTTTCCGAAGCCGGGGGAGCGGTGCTTTTTGTCGGAACAAAGAGTCAGGCGCAGGAAATAATCACTGATGAAGCCAAAAGAGCCGGGATGTATTATGTTTCTTTCAGATGGCTCGGCGGAATGCTGACCAACTTTAAAACTATTAAAAAATCAATCAAACGTCTGGAAGAAATAGAAAAGATGAAAGCTGAAGTTTTTGACAAACTTCCACGACATGAAGTAATGCAGCTGGAAAAAGAAATGGGCAAGCTGAATAAAGTTCTTGGCGGGATCAGGCATATGGATAAACTGCCGGCGGCTTTGTTTGTAATAGATACAAAGAAAGAGCATACTGCGATACTTGAAGCGACGAAACTTGAAATTCCTGTTGTCGGAGTTGCAGACACAAACGCGGATCCGGATGAAGTGGAGTATGTAATACCCGGAAATGACGATGCCATCAGGTCAATAAAACTTATTACCAGCCTTATCTCGGAATCGGTGCTTGAAGGAAAGAAGGGAAAGACCGAGGCCGTTATGATTGAAGAAAAGAAGGATGTTGCGGCCGAAACAATTGAGACGGTTGAAGAAGTCCCTGTTGCAGCCGAGGAAGGCACGGAAGCAGAAGTGGCGAAGATCGTGGAATCGGAAGCGATAACGATCCCTGAAACGGTTGATGTGGAAGTGGAAGAGTTAACAGTCGAAATAGATGAAGAACTTGAAAAAGTTATAAGCAAACTGGAAAAAATTGATGAAGTAAAAAAACCGGTTATCAAAAAGAAACCTGTAAAAGAAGGGGGCCTTTGATAATGATTAGTGCAAAGACAGTTGCAGAGTTGAGAGAGAAAACAGGAGCAGGAATGATGTCCTGTAAAGAAGCGCTTGAATCGGCTAACGGCGATATGGAAAAGGCCGTAGAATTTTTAAGAAAGAAAGGGATGGCTTCTGCGCAAAAAAGAGCCGCGAAGTCTGTGAAGGCGGGTGTTGTATATGCCTATCTTCACATGGAAGGCACGGTAGGTGCACTGGTAGAGGTTAATTGTGAAACGGATTTTGTCGCGAAGACCGATGATTTTAAAGAGCTTGCCAAGGATATAGCCATGCAGGTGGCGGCAATGAATCCTCTTTACGTGAAAAGAGAAGATGTTCCGGCTGACTTGCTTGAAAAAGAAAAAACCATATATAAAGAGGAAGTCGCAAAATCCGGTAAACCGGAAAAGATAATTGAAAAGATTGTGGAAGGCAAGCTTGAGAAATTTTATAAGGATTTTTGCCTTGTGGATCAAACTTATATCAAGGATGATAAAATACAGGTAAAAGATCTCGTGGCCCAGAAAATCGGGAAAATCGGCGAGAATATATCAATTAAAAGGTTCGCAAGATTTAAAATTGGAGAGTGAAAATGGAGAAGATTCGTCCGAAATACAAAAGAGTAATGCTGAAACTTGGCGGTGAAGCGCTGTCGGATGAGAACGAATTTGGGTTAAATCCGACTTCCCTGAAAAATCTGGCGCTTGAAATAAAGAAAGCAAAGGAAACCTTAAATGCCGAGATTGCCATAGTCCTGGGCGGCGGCAATATATTCCGCGGCAGTTTTGCCAGGGATATGGACCGGGTCAACGCAGATTATATGGGAATGCTTGCGACTGTTATCAACGGATTGGCGCTTCAGGATGCGCTTGAAAAAGTAGGTGTTTATACAAGAGTGGTTACTGCCATTGAGATGGAAAAACTTGCAGAACCCTATATAAGGCGCAGAGCTGTAAGACATCTTGAGAAAGGCCGGGTGGTAATATTTGCGGCAGGTACCGGAAATCCTTATTTTACAACGGATACGGCGGCCGCGCTAAGGGCTATTGAAGTTGGTGCCGAAGTTGTGATGAAAGGCACCAAGGTTGACGGTATATTCTCTGCTGATCCAAAAAAAGATAAGTTGGCGAAAAAGTATGATCGGATAAGTTATATGGATTTTATTAATAAGCGTCTGAAGGTAATGGACACTACTGCCGTTTCGTTGTGCCTGGAAAATAATATTCCGGTAATTGTTTTTGACTTAAAGCAGAAAGGTTCGATAATTAAGGCAATATCCGGGCAAAAGATAGGAACGATAGTAAATTAGAAATAGGTCCTGGGTGCTATAGGACTGAACGTGAGTAACGTGTAACGTTCCAACGTTTGAACAGGAGGTTTCTATGGCTTTTAATTTTGCGCAATATGAAGATAGATTGAAGAAGGGCGTAGATCATTTAAGGAAAGAACTTTCTACTATCAGGACCGGCAGGGCAAATGCTTCAATGCTTGACAACATCAAAGTTGAATATTACGGGAGCCTTGTGCCGATTTCTCAGGTAGCTGCGGTAAATGTGCCTCAAGCAAAAACCATTGAGATTAAGGCTTGGGATTCTTCGGCGCTTCAAGCTATTGAAAAAGCAATCCAGAAATCCGACCTCGGTTTGAATCCGGTTAATGACGGAAAACTTATACGCATAAATATCCCGTCGTTGACGGAAGAACGCAGAAAAGAACTGGTAAAGTACGCCAAAAAAGTGAGCGAAGAGGAAAAAGTTTCGCTTCGTAATAACAGGCGGGTTGCCAATGAAGAAATAGATAAGACTAAAACCAAAGGTGAGATTTCAGAGGACCAACAGAAAAAAGACAAGGAAAAAGTTCAGAAGATTCTGGACAGCTATATTTCTCTGATTGATAAAATCCTTGCCGATAAAGAAAAAGAGATGATAGAAATCTAAGAGCGCGATTCCACTGATACAAAACTATAAGTGAGTAATACCGTATATGCCTGATATAAAGTTTGGATTGCAGGGAAAAGTAATTTTTAATAAGTAGCTTCAAAGAAAAAAACGAACTAAAACGATGTTAGCCATAGGGAAACAGACATGAAAAGGAATGTTGTAATAGCTGTGTTTTGTTTCATAGTTTTTGCTGTAAAATTTGCAATCGGATGTCCGGTCGTAAGCGACTGGAATATATCGCCAAGTGTTCAAGCGGTTAATAAGAGCGTGCTA
>JAZDIO010000075.1:0-5108 GCA_043804965.1 Candidatus Firestoneibacteriota bacterium
TATTAACCTTGATCTGAAAAACAAGCTGGCCGGAAAGGTTTCAAACGAGAAGTCCGCGCGGGAGATGGATTTAAAAGAGCTCGGCAGTGAAATTACGACGTCCTTTCAAAAAGGCATTAACACAAACAATCTGAAAGTAGAATATCATAAAAAAGTGGCTATTCCTTTCGCTTGCACAGCTTTCACCGTAATAGGAATAGCGCTGGGTATATCGATAAGAGTAAAAGGACGATCTCTAAGCTTTTTAATCTCCCTGGGACTTATACTTTTCTATTATTTTATCCTGATAGCGGGAGAAATAGCAGGTTCCGGAGGATTTCTGGTTCCGTGGCTGGCAATGTGGCTGCCCAACATAATAACCGGCATTTGCGGAATAATATTACTCTATCTGTCCCTAAGAGAAAAGGTCTCAATATGAGAAGCCCTGTAATTCTTTACAGATATATTGCCGTTCGTTTTCTTAAGAACTTTGCAGCTTCTTTATCGGCGCTGTTTCTAATATTTTTTATTATTTCTATTTCCGATGAAATCAGACCCTTAATTGAATCAAAAATAAGCCTCTGGCTTATGCTTAAGTATTTTGCGTATAAAATACCGTACCAGCTTCTTTATACCGCACCTTTTGCCTCCCTGGTAGGCACACTTATCACCTTAACAGGTCTGAATAAAACAAACGAAATAATGGCTATGAAAACCAGCGGAATCAGCACAACTAAAATAATATCCCCCATTCTGCTGCTTTCCTTTTTATTAAGCCTGGGAGCCCTAATTGCAAATGAAACCTTTGTTACAAATCTTTACGCAAAATCAGCGAAAATACGAATCAGAGACATCTGGAAATCAGTCCCTTCAAGCGCGGAAGTTCGCAACAATCTTATTTTTAAATCCAAAGACGGCTGGCTGGCGTATATCAAACTTTTCAACGGAGAAAGAAATCTGATGTCGGGAATTACTATATTTTTTCTAAACCCCGATAGTTCCGTTAAAAGGCGGATTGATTCCGAAAAAGCCGAATGGAAAAACAACAAATGGTATTTTTACAACAGCTATATAAGGGATTTTCCCAATGATAAAAAAGAAACCGCAGAGATAATTAAAATTTCCAAGGCTCTTATAACGGAGAGTCCTGAAGAATTAGCCAGCAGAAAAAAACATATAGACCAATTAACCGTCAGAGAGCTGTATCAGGAAATAAAAGAACTTGAAATGCACGGTGAGAAAACAGGCGAAGAGAGGGTATTTTTGCATTTTAAACTATCGTATGCCTTCTCTATATTTATGCTTTCCTTCCTTGCCCTTCCCTTCGGTTTAAATACAGGCAAATACACCGGAGTTATCTTGAGTTTTGCAATAAGCTTTTTAATAGGATTTGTCTACTGGCAGCTTCTTTCCCTCGGAAAAGTTCTCGGCATGCACGGCGTGGTTGCTCCCTACATCGCAGCCTGGAGCGGAAATTTTATTTTTCTTATTGTGGGAGGAGTAATGCTGCTAACCCTAAAAAAATGAAACCCAAAATCCTCCGGTTTCATTTCGCATCCCGCATAGCTGGGAAGGTCACTTATCTTCCGTTTCTACAACCTTTTTAGGGATTTCCTTAAGTGTTATTGATACTATATGCGTTCCTGAATTTTCTATAAAACCAATCGGAAACTTGAAGCCATAATCAATACTCATGATCATTCCCATTCCTTTTTGTTCCGCTTCATAACCTATCCCGCAATTTATGCTTTTATAATCCAAAGAACCTAATTCTCCCCCCACCCTTACTGCTAAACCTGTTTTTTGTATTTTATAATCCGCGCCCAGGTTTACGGTATAATTACTGCTTGAATAATTAAAATCCAAGGCCGTCAGCAATTCTTTCATAAAATAAAAAGATACGCCCGTTTTTATGACCATAAAAACTTTATCTTCGTCAACAAAGGAGATATTCGGTTCATTAATATTTAAAACAGCGACCCCTAGGCTTCCTACATCTACAATCCGGTAGGTAATTCCCGCATCAAAACCCAAACCGGCGGTTTCCCTTTTTGCAGAAAAGAACGAATTCTCTTCCACATATTCGTTAGAGAAAACACCTTTACTCATATTTTTCACTGCTACGCCTACAGACAAAAACTGTTTTTCCAGGATTAACTTTTTAACCCCCAGCACAAAACCCAAGGTTCGTTCATAATATATGTCTTCCCCAAAATAATCCAAATAAACACCGCAAGATAAAAAGTTATCAATAACTGGTAAACTAACCCCGAAGTAACCGTTATTTAAATTCCCGATCCCCAAATACGGTTTTGTATATGAAAGACAAAGACTTTTCCCTTCTGTCAGGCTGCATCCTGAAGGGTTATAAATCAGTCCGGCTGCATCATCGCTGATGCTTGTAACGGCATTGCCCAGCCCGACAACCTTGCCGGAAATATCAAAACTTTCAAAAGAAGCAGTTGCAGGGGAGAGCAATAAAAAACAACCGGTAAAAAACAGAAAAATAAAATATTTAATGTTCATATTAACCTCATTTTGCTTATTTAATTAGTACTACAGTTCCCTTTTTAACGACACTACTGCCTAATTTTAACTGATACAAATAAACACCGCCGCTGACAATAGTTCCGCCGCTGTCTTTACCGTCCCAGGAGATTTCATTTGCAGTAACAGAAATCTCTCTTATGAATCCGCCGTTTCTATTATATATTTTCAAATTAATCTCTTCGCTACCGGTATTTCCCACTAAAAAACTTACTTTATTTAATTTCGTATCTGTGGAAGTCGGCGTAAAAGGGTTCGCAATCATCTGAACTTCCGAAGTTAACGGCACGGTGAAAGCAGATATTTTCTGAATAACATTTGAAGTTCCTACCGTAATATCAATATTGTTTGGAACAAAAATATACCCTGATTTTGAAAGAGACAACCTATAAGTACCCGTATCCACATAGAATTCAGGAGCGCCCGCATAAGAAGCTGTAGTTATAACTGCAGTAGAACTGTCCGATAACTTTGTTAAAGTGACCTGAACACCATCTACACCGATATTATCTTTCGATATATATACATTTGCTTTACATACATACTTATACGCGCTCCCAAAGGTAGTTGTAGGATCGGCAGCCGCATATTTGCGAACCCTAACCCAGTCAACAACTGTATCAGCGCAATTTGCAGTCCCCGAAGCAGAACCACCGTACCACCCTAAAAATATATAAAAAGAATCAGTCCAGGTGCCTAAGAGGTCTACGCTTGTAACTACATAATCTTTAAAACATAAAACATTTGTGGAAGTTACGGCAAGCCCAAGAACATAATTAGTTCCAGCAACCGCAACAAACTGTTCCTGGGTCCCGGCAGTTATATTACAAGAAGCAGCGCTTCCATCAGCCGCCCAGGCCCTAATAGAGGTACTGGCATTAGGCATCAGGTACACTAATTTTTTAGAAGTTGAATTAGATATTGTAGACGCAGTTGCATTAGCTATTTCTAAACCGCCGTTTAAAGTAAGATTATTCCATTTTACTCTCGCTTCTACAAGAGAACCGGGTTGAGATGCAACCGCACTATTAGAATAAACACTCCCTGTTGAAACCGTCATGGTGCTTGAACCGACTGCTTTAGCACCTGTAGCAGTCCATTTTGCCGTGTCAAAGCTGTCAAATGTATCATAGAAATCAAAGGTACTGCTGGTGCTGCTTAAAGTAGTTAAACTGTTATCCCCGCAGTCTAAATATATTTTTGTACTGCCGTTATCCGGAATAGAAGGGACTTTCACCCAGATACTTGCTGTTTTACCGGCATAACTAAAGGATTCCGCCCAATATGAAATGGAATTGTTCACGGCATCGTAAAACCTTATATCTCCGCCGTCATTTTTGACATTAGCCCAAAAAACCGTCTGAGCGCTGGTAAGATTTATATTAACCTGAAAATCACCCAATGCAGTCGCCGTGCTGTTTGTTAAAATAATCTCCTGCCTGTATAAACAAAAAGCGTCAGAAATTGTAAAAAGAAACACAAAAACCAATAAACTTATCCAAGACATCTTTTTCATTTTGGTCCGCCTCTTTTGAAAGTAATTACGGGTTTTTTTACTCCGGAACAGGTGTATTGCTACCTTCTATCTTTGTATCAATATTCGGGACCTCTTTGTATTTTTCCCTGATAGTTAAAGATACCATATGATTTCCGGAAGAACCTGAAACGAAATTTAAAGGGAACTGGAAACCGTAATCGATCTGGCCTCCGATGCCCGTGTAAGGAATATTAAATTTATAACCAAGTCCTGCCGTTACATTGAGATAACCATTAGTTCCTGCTCCGCCGCCTATTCTAATCAGGAAAGTACCGCCCCCGGTCTTAACAGAATCATTTTCCCCGCCAAAGAGAATTCTCATATCTCTTCCCCTGTAATAGCCTTCAATGCTTATTAAAGTATTTTTATCCGTAAAATAATTAAACCCTAGCCTTACGGTTGCAGGAAGAATTTCAGTAGAAAAAGCGCCGACATCGGGAGAATTAATATCGTCAAAAAACAGACCTAAAGACAGCTCCTTACTTAAATAGGAGTGTATAGAAACCCCGACAGAAATGCTGCTTTTTGAAAGGACAGTAAAATCCGTATTTAAGCTGGTCCATTCATTCGCCGTATAACTTTTGGTCAGATATTTTCCGCTTATAGAAAAAGATGACTTTGAAAGAAGCGAAACAGGCGTTGAATAGGCGAGGTAAAATACATTTTCCGCATACAACGGGTGAGAATAGTTATAGAAACCGGCACCTACTCCGCCTATTCCTTTAAGAGGCACCCCCGCCGCCGCGAAATACTCGCCCATATTTTCAATACCCCAGGCTATTTTTGTAGCTGTAAAGGTAGCTTCCCATGATTTCAGATTCGAAAGCCCTGCGGGATTGTCAAGCAGGCAAGTAATATCGTCGGCAACCGCCACAAAAGCATTTCCCATTCCGAGAGCTCTCGCAGAAGAGTTTATCATATTAAAAGCTCCGTAGGAGACTTGTATAATTATAAGCGTAAAACAAATTACTGCAAATATTTTTTTTATCATCATTTACCTTCCCACAACCACGGTACCTTTTGCTTTTGATGCCCCGCCGACTAC
>JAZDIO010000076.1:0-15123 GCA_043804965.1 Candidatus Firestoneibacteriota bacterium
CTAAAATGAATATTTTCGGTGATTGGACAAGCGCAAATAAAAAACTTGCAAAATATTACAGGGGAGGCCCTTTTAAAAACTACGAGGAAGTGGTAAAAATAATGAATTCGGCAAAAATAATATTGAATATTCACGGGTTGCAAGGACAAGCCCATTATGATGCCTCCTCAAGGATATTTGAGTCAGCGGGATGCGGGGTTTTTCAGCTGGCAGATTATAATGAAGGAATAATAGATTGTTTTGAGCCGGGAAAAGAAATTGTATGTTTTAAAACAAAAGAAGAATTAAGAGATTTGGTCAAGTATTACCTGGCAAATACAAAAGAAAGGGAAGAAATTGCGAAAGCAGGCCAGGAAAGAGCTTATAGGGATCATACTTTCAAGAAGAGGATGCAGGAATTACTGGAGAAAATTCAAAAGTGATATTTACAAAAAAAATCATAAAAAATACTACCTGGTTGTTTGTAAGCCAGGTTATCACTAAAATACTATCTTTATTGTTTGTGGTCTATCTTGGAAGAACGCTTTTAATTGCTGATTTCGGAAGATTTAATCTTGCGAATGCTTTTGTTTCTATATTCGGGATCATTGTTGATTTTGGATTTAATTTGTTTATTGTGCGGGAAATATCAAGAAACAAAGATAAACCCGGAGAATATCTTGGCAGTATAATACCTTTAAAACTGCTTTTAACTTTTGTTGCGGTTGTGTTGATGTATGTTACTGCTGTAATAATGAAATATGATAATCTGACTTTCCTGGTCATTATGCTGTTTGGTGTTTATTACTTCCTTTTTTCTTTCTCGATGTTTTTCAGGACCATTTTCCTGGCAAATGAAATAATGGAATATGAATCTGTCTTTGCCGTACTGGACAAGCTCATGGTGTTTGTCTTGGGCATTGCGGTTTTGCTTGAGGGTAAGGGGATCCTGTGGGTTGCCGGAGTATATTCTTTAGTTGAAGCGGTTATTCTTATTTTGAGTATTATCCTGCTCTTTAAAAAATTCCCCGGAATTAAATTTAGTTTTTCATTCAAAACTTTAAGTTATTCCGTAAAGCAGTCTTTTATATTTTTCCTTTTGAATATACTACTGATGGTTTTTCTTTATATTGATTCTTTAATGCTTTCAAAGATGAAGGATGAAACGGCTGTTGGTTTGTATAATGCCGCTTATAATCTTGTTTATAACCTCAGATTTCTGGTTTCACCTCTTATTAATGCTATTTTTCCCGCGATGTCTTTGTCGGCAGTTAAAAGCGTTGAAGAACTTTTCATAATGTCCCGCAAAGTGAGAAAAACCCTCTTTCTCTTAGGCTTGGGTATTTCCGTTATCGGATTTATATTCAGCAGGCAAATAATAATACTTCTTTACGGGCTTAAGTTTGAAGCTTCGGTGCCTGCTTTTGCGATCCTTATAACGGCAATACCTTTTATTTATCTTAATGGATTCTACGGTTATCTTCTCACGGCTGTAAATAAACAAAAGAGCATATTATACATGCTTTCAATAAGCTGTTTAGTTAATATTATTTTAAATCTTATATTCATACCAAAATATGGATTTATAGGAGCATCTGTTATAACGTTGATATCCGAAATACTTTGTTTTGTGTTATATTATGGAAAGATGGCGAGGATGGGCTTTAAATAATGAGAACTGTGAGCGTTATAATTCCAAATTATAATGGAGAATTCCTGCTTAAGGAAAATCTTCCCGGAGTTATAGCCGCATTGATAAAGTTAAAATGCAAAAATGAACTTATTGTTGTCGACGATTGCTCTACGGACGGCAGTGTCAAGCTTTTGAAAAATGATTTTCCGAGCGTCAAAGTTATACGGCTAGATAAAAATAAAGGATTTAGCAGCGCGTGTAACGCAGGGATTGCCGCCAGTATTTATGAAATTGTATATTTACTGAATAGCGATGTCAGCGTCCCGGAAGATTTTCTGGATAAGATTCTTCCGCAGTTTGAAGATAACGCTATTTTTGCAGCCGGTTCGATAGAAAAAGCAGGAAAAACGATCAGCCTTCCTGTAATAAATATTAAGTGGGGGATGTTCTATTATAAGTACTGTGAGATTCAAACGAAAAAAGACGTTTTAGAAGCAGTATTTGTTTCAGCAGGACATTCTGCTTATGCTAAAGAAAAGCTTTTTGCTGTGGGCGGTTTTAAGGAGATATATAATCCTTATCTGTGGGAAGATATGGATGTTTGCTACCGCGCATGGAAAAAGGGCTGGAAATCTGTTTATGTCCGAGGCAGTGCTGTTGTTCATGAGAGAGGCGGAACTATAAAAAAGGTGCAAAAAGAAAATAAAACAGCGAGCATTCACTGGAGAAATAGGTTTTTATTCTTATGGGGTAACTTTTCCTTAAGCTATCTTATAAAGCACTTTATTTTATTGCCGGGTGTTTTGTTTGTATTTATGCTAAAAGGGAAAACGGAGGCGTTAAAAGGTTTTTTTCTGGCTTTAGGAAAAATAAAAGAGGCCTTTAAGCTGAACGAAAGGATAGCGGGAAAAGCAGATAAAAAAATAATCTCCAGATTTAAGGATGAAAAATATGCAAAAGATTAAGATTTTATTTCTTCATACTGCAGGCTTTCTTGCCGGCGCGGAGAAAAGCCTTCTGATGATAGCCGATAATATTGACAGTTCGCGTTTTGAAGTTATCTTTGCGTGTCCTTTGGGAAAGTTTACAGATGAATTAAAAAAGCGCAATATAAAAGTATATGAACTTGACTTTCCAAGAATCAGGTCTTTAAAAGGCGTTATATCGACGCTGGATAAACTTTGTAAAATTGTTAAAGAAAACAAGGCTGCATTAATTCACGGAAATGATTTGAGAACCAATATATATGCGACCTTAACAGGGTGGAGAACCGGCTTGCCCTCCGTTTGGCATGAGAGAAATCTTATATATAAGGAAATTATTGATATCGAGAGGTGGCTTTCTTTTCTTCCTGCTGCCATATTTTGCAATGGCTCGGCAATAGGCGAGAGATTTAGGTTTTTCGGCAAACTTCTAAAAAAGGTTAAAATAATATATACGGGTATAGATGTTGAGTTTCATAAACCGCTTTCTGATACTTCCGCTCTAAGGTCGGAGTTTAATGTTAAAACCGGCGAGATTGTGTTCATGATGGCCGGAAGAATTGCGGTCGGCAAGGGACATGATGATTTTTTAAAAGCCGCGGCGGTTAATTATATGAAAAACCCAAATACAAAATATATGATAGTCGGCGGAGCCATGAATGAGCATGACCTTAGGACCGAAGCTTCTTTGAAAAAACTCTGTAAGGACTTAAATATGGAAGGCAGGGTTATTTTTACCGGGTTTAGAATGGATATGGATAAAATGATGTCGCTTGCCGATGTTTTTGTTCTTGCAAGCCATGCCGAACCTTTTGGCAGAGCGCTTCAAGAGGCTATGGCCTCGGGAAAACCTGTTATTGCAACCAATACCGGCGGTACTCCGGAGATAATGGAAGCGGATGTTACGGGATTGTTAGTTCCCACGCAAGATCCGGATGCGATTTTTGCCGCGATGGATAAACTTTCAAAAGATTCAAGTCTTCGGGCTGAAATGGGCGCCAGAGGAAGAGAACGCGCTAAAACAAAATTTGATATAAGAGTTTGTATTAAAATATTGGAAAACGAATATGAAGGGTTGCTAAAAGATGGCAAATGAAACAATATCATATTCAGGCGTAAAGGATCTGCTGCGCAAACTTTATTTTTATTTAAGGTTTCCGTTTATTCTTCTTGTAAGTATATTTGACTTTAAGAGAAAAAAACAGGAATCTGTTAAAAATATTGTATTGTTTCGATTAGACAGGCTGGGAGATTTTGTTGTTTCCCTGCCGTTAATTGATAGTCTGAAATCTGAATATCCTGATGCAAAAATTACTCTTGTGGTAAGACCCTATTTAAAGGAATTGGCGGAAATAATAAGCTCTATAGATAATGTTTATCTGTATGGGAGTTTCGTGAAAGCGGTAAAAGAGCTGAGAAAAGAAAAATTTGACCTGGCTTTTGATCTTTTAAATGACAGTAAATTAAAACCGGCCATGCTTACCTTCTTTACCGGGGCGCCGGTCAGGGTGGGTTTTAAATGGGGTTTTCGCGAACTTCTTTTTACCTTGAGTGCGGAGGGCAGTGTTGGCGGCACAATGGTTAAAAGAACTTTGGAATTATTGAAGACCCTGAAAATTTCTCCAAAGGTTACAATCCCGGTAATTAACAGAAAGCCTGCAAAGAAGGAGTTTGTTGCAATTCATCCAGGAGGGTACTATCCGTCTCAGCGTTGGGGAACTGAAAAGTTTGCCAAGTTATCAATAAAGATAGCAGATGAGTTGAAGGCAAAGGTGATTATTGTTGGAGGACCGGGAGACAGAAAAATAGTTGAGGAAATAACTAAAATAGCCGATAACAGCAGTGTTGCCTCTAGGGTTACCGGTTTAAATGAGCTTGTAACAATTCTTTCCAGGTCAAAAGTGCTTGTATGCAATAATTCAGGGCCTCTTCATCTTGCTTCGGCTTTGAGCGTACCTACGGTTTCAACAATGGGTCCGACAGATCCTGTAATATGGACTCCTGTCGGAGAGAAAAATATTATTATAAGAAAAGATATCGAATGCAGTCCTTGTTCCCTTGCCGAATGCGGTATTCATAAGTGCCTGGGCCTGATAACGGTTGAGGAGATGTTTGCAGAGGTAAGGAAAGTATTGCAGAATTGAAAGTAAATGGTTTCGAGCGGGAATCAGGAGTTGCTTTTACGTGTTTGATTTTTTAGGGATGGTAAAAAGTGAAAAAGATACTTATAATAAATCTGGGCGGAGTTGGAGATATGCTTTTCTCGGTTCCATTTTTGCGGGGGCTTAGGGCAAAGTATAAAAAAGATGAAATAACATTATTTACAGTAGTAAATAGCTGTAAAATTATAGCCAACCAGAGGTATTTTGATAAGGTTGTTGAAATTCCTGCCGGAAGCGGGGATATTAGAAGGCTGTCAGCGTTAAAATATCTTAAAGTTCTGCTTGCTTTAAGAAAAGAAAGATACGATCTTGTTGTTAATTTGAGGACGGTAGTTTCTTTTTTCTCAGCCTTAAAAGTAGTAATTATACTTTTCATAATAAGAGCTGAAAAAACCGCGGGAAAAGGTAATGCGCTTGTAAGGTTTATCTATGATTATGCTGTAGCGGAAAAAACGGAATACAAAAAACATGAGATTGATTATCATGCTGAACTTGCGGAAAAAATCGGGTTTAAAGCTGTGGGAAAAAGCAGCATTAAACTGGACAGAAGCAATCTGAGCTTTGCTTCAAAATTTCTTTCAAAAAACAAAATAAACTCAAAAAATAAGCTGATAGTAGTGAATCATGAAGCCAGATGGCAGACAAGAAGGTGGCCTCTTTCCGGCTATATTAAGCTTTTTGATAAATTACTTAAGAAAAAAGATGTAAAAATTGCAGTAAATTGCGATAAAGATATTGCGTCCGAGCTTATCATAAAAAAAATATTTAAGAAAGTTGTAATAATTAAAACAAATGATATTAGGAATCTTGCGGCAGTTATAAAAAGGGCCTCCTTGCTTTTATCCAATGATACGGGAGTGCTGCATATGGGCGCTGCCCAAAACATTAAAACTTTAGGGCTGTATGGTTCTACGGATCCTTTTTTAACAGCGCCGTATTTGCCGGTAGAAAGAAAACGGGAGCTATATAAGCATTTACCGTGTTCGCCCTGCAATAAAATGACCTGTTCTTCCAGGGCTTGTTTTAAAGAAATCACGGCCGAGGAAGTATATTCTGCAATAATAAAATTATTGGGAGTGAGATAACTTGAAAAGACTTGGGGATCTGTTAAGAAAAATTGTTTCAAAGAAAGATGAGAAAGGCGAGTATTCAGCCGGGTATTGGCCGGTAAAAGTACGGGATAAACTGCTGGAACTTCTACCGGAATACGGTTCTTTTCTTGAAGTTGGCTGCGGGGAAGGGTTATTTCTTTCTGACTTAAGGAAGCATAAGCCAAATTTGAGCCTAACAGGTGTCGATTTATGGGAGAAAATACTGAATAAAGCAGTAGCGCGGTTCAGTAATGATACAGGGATAAAGCTGGTTCTTGGCAAGGGTGAAAAACTGCCTTTTTCTGACAATACTTTTGACGCGGCTGCGGCAGTTAATCTCCTGATTAATATAAAAGATAAAACTGCTGCTGATAATATTATTTCCGAGCTTCTTAGGGTTGTAAAACCGGCAGGTAAGATACTTTTTGACCTGAGAAATAAACGCAGCCCTTTTTTGAAAGTACAGTATGGACTTGCTAAATTCTATGACACGGAAATAAAAGTACCGATAATCACCTACAGAGAAGAAGCTTTTGACAAGATACTGGGGTATAATGATAAAAAGGTGCATACTTGCGGTTTTCCAAAGGGCAGGTATGCTCCCATTATTGTGATTGAAGCCGTAAAAAAATGATAAAAGCAAAACTCGTAGATACGGACATAAAACTTTATGAGCTTTTTTTTGCTTTTCTTGCAAGTATGAGGGGAAAAGGGAAAGGTGTTTTAGTATTTGAAGATTTTTTGAGGGGGAAAGCAAAAGCAGCGGAGGCCGTAGTTTTTGGTTCCGGCAATGCGGCGCTTTTGGCCTCCCTTACGGCTATGAAAGTCCTAACAAAAGGCGAAAAAACTGAAGTGATAATACCTGCCTATACGCCTCTGGCCGTGTATATTGTAATAAAACAAGCGGGACTCAAACCGGTGCTTTGCGATATTGAGGTCAGGGATTTTGGGCTTAGTCCTGAGGGCATGAAAGAGAAAGCAAACAGTAAGACACTTGCGGCTGTGCCAGTCAGGCTTTTTGGTTTGGAGAGTTCTCCTCGCGGGAAAAATAACGGGTTTTTTGTTATAGAGGATAACGCGCAAGGGTTTATTACGCCGCTTAAATGGGACTTGCAGCTTTTGAGTTTTAACAGAGGAAAGAATTTTCCGCTCTTAAACGGCGGGGCAGTTCTTACCAATGACGAAGGTTTGGCTGAGGAAATAAGGAAAGTGAGAGCTTCCTATTTGGCTCCTTCGAGGCTGAATAATATTACTGCCTTGATAAAATTTACAGTGTTTTGTCTTTTAAAAAATAGATTGTGCTATAACATGATGCTTCCATTTATTGAAAGAGTGAAACAGACTAAACCTCCTGAGCATATAAGCAAAGTGCTTTTGTCTTCCTGGCAGGGTATGCTTGGAGCGGGCAGGATATTTTACTGTGATAAAAACATGAAAAGAAGATTTGAACTGGCAAAAAAAATATCTCCTGTTCTTGAAAGATATTGACGGAATAGGACTTCCTGAAGTAAAAGATGGGAGCATTGTTAACAGGTTCCCTCTGCTTATAAAGGACAAAACCAGAGTGGAAGAAGTTAAACTTAAATTAAGGAAAGCGGGTATTGAATCTTCTCAGATGTATTTTAAACCGGTGCATCAGGCGTATGGGTTAGAGAGTAGGGCTGGAGAGTTTAAAAACGCGGAATATATTGCGGAACGGCTTCTGGTTCTGCCTTGTAATCCGTTTTTGTCCGATAAGGAAGCAGAATATGTCGCGGAAAAGGTGAAAAAATGTTTCCGATAAAAACTTTTGAAAGAAATATCAGGAAAGCGCTTCTGGAGCCGGGTTATGCTGTAAAGGCTCTGGTGAAGAGGGCCCGTGCTTCGGCAAGTTACCGTTTTGATAAAAGCGGTAAAGCCCCGCTTCCGGAGAGCATTACATTTTTCCTTACCTATAGGTGCAACTTGCGTTGTAAAATGTGCGGACAATGGGGAGATGAAGGCGCCAATAAATCTTTTGATCCTGCCAAGATAAATGCAAAACTGGACCTTTCTTCGTATACAAAGCTCTTGGATGAAGTGAAAGCTTTTAAACCCCATATTACTTTGTTTGGGGGCGAACCGTTGATGTATGATGAATTTGACGAGCTGGTACAGGAGATTAAAAAAAGGAGATTGCATCTTGGTATTATAACTAACGGTACTCTTGTCAAAAAGCATGCGAATACAATAGTAAGCACCGGAGTGGATGTGGTTTCACTCTCGGTGGACGGTTCGGCGGAGCTCCAGGATAAGGTCCGTAACCTGAAAGGGGCATTTGCGAGAATAAAAGAAGGGGCGGACGAAATCATGCGGCTTAGAAAAGAAAAAAAAACGGCAAAACCTGTTATTAATATTGTCTGTACCATCTCCGATCTTAACTATAAAAGTATTAAAGAAATGCCGGAAGTTGCCAAAGAGCTCCATGCAGATACGCTTAACCTGCATCATCTTATCTTTACCGAAGGTGAAACCGTGGAAAATCATAATAAACATTTTAAAGAGAAGTTTGGCGCGGAATCCCGGGACTGGACCGGTTTTATCAGGCCTTCAGTTAAAGGGATGGACATTGCGGCGTTGGTTAGGGACCTTTCAGATTTGAAAGCCGGAAAATATCCGTTTTTACTTACAGTCTACCCGGATTTCAGTAAAGAAGAAAGTGTCGAATACTATACCTCTAAGGATTTTATATCGAACGAATACCCGAAAAGATGCCTTTCTCCCTGGGTAGTGGCGTATGTCTATCCGAACGGCGAGGTTCTGCCCTGCCACAGCCTGGGGTTTGCGGCGGGAAATATAAATGATGAACCGTTCTTGAAAATCTGGAATGGAGAAAAAATGCGCAGCTTTAGGCGGGAACTTAAGGCAGAGAAGTATTTTAAAGTCTGTCCAAAATGCACGGAAATGTACCGCTATTAAAAAACAGAAGCGTCCATAAAGTTCAAAAGTCTATAATGTCCGTAAAGTCTTACATAGCGGAGTTATAAATAAAAAATAATATCACATTAATGTAAGACCTTATGGACTTTAAGGACGTTATGGACCTTATAGACTATTATCGATAGGAGTATTCGCAAATAATGGCACGAAAAAAACTGCTTCATATCGTTACCCGTCTCGAAAAAGGCGGCACCCTTTCTAATATTCTTTCTTTAATGGAAGCGCTCTCGAAAGATTTTGAGGTGGTTCTTGCTGTCGGCTCTTTTAAGACGGAAAAAGAAAAAGTTGAAAAATCAGCTTCTACTTCAGGTTACCGTATTGTCTGGCTGGAAGATTTTCGCAGGAATATAAGCCCGGTTAAAGACCTTATCACGCTTATGGATTTGATTGACCTGGTGCTTCGGGAAAATCCCGATATTGTGCATACGCATACTTCTAAAGCCGGAATATTAGGCCGGGCGGCATGCGCTATTACCGGTTTTAAAAACACCGTGCATACTCCGCATGGCCATGTTTTTTACGGGTACTTTAACCCCGTGGTATCTTTTATCTTCGTTTTACTGGAAAGAGCTGCGGCCTATTTTACGAAAAAGATAATTGTTTTTTCTAATGCCGAAAAGAAAGACCATTTGGACAGGAACATAGGAAGGGAAAGCCAATTTAAGGTGATTCCAAACGGTGTTAACCCTGAACCGTATTTAAAAGAATATGATATAACTGCAAAGAAGAAGGAGCTTGAAATATCTCAGGATAAAAAAGTAGTGGGTTTTGCCGGCCGGCTTGAGCCGGTTAAAGGCGCGAATTTGTTTGTAAAAGCAGTAAGGGCCTTGAATAAAGAAAGAAGTGATTTTACTGCCGTGATGGCGGGAACAGGGTATTTAGAAGAATTTATAAAAGATTACGCAAAAGAAGAAATTGAAAAAGGTGCTTTAAAAATGCTCGGGTACCGCGAGGATCTGCCGGAAATACTTGCTGTAATTGATATTTTTGTAGTGCCTTCCAAAAACGAAGGTTTTTGCCTTGCAGCTGTGGAGGCGGGACTGAGTAAAAAACCTGTAATAGCCGCGAGAGTCGGCGGTTTACCCGAAATTGTAACTGATAAGGAAACAGGGTTATTAGTTGCTCCTGAAAATGTTGAAACACTTTGCCTTTCAATAAAAAAACTTTTGGATGATCAAGGTGGCGCCGGAAGGTTGGGAGAAAATGGCAGAAAAAAAGCGCTGGAATACTATAGCGAAAAAAAGATGATAGACGGGCTGAGAAAATTGTATGAAGATATTTAAAATATTTTTAATAATAACGGCTTTGATGAATTTTGCCGGGGGCGGGGTTCTTTTTACCCCCGAAACTACTGTCAGAACCGCTATGCATCTGCATAGTACCTACAGTTATGCCTGCACTTATTCTATTGAAGAAATTGTTGCGAGAGCTAAAGCCAAGGGGTTGGATGCGGCAATAATTACGGATCACGACCTCATAGAAGTGAAATACGGCATCTTTCCTTTGCGCAGGGTTGTGCGCGCCGGACTGGAGCTTAATTCGGTGTTCAGCGAGGGTGTTAAAAAATATTTTTCCGATATAGAAAATGTTCAGGAAAAATATCCGGAGCTGCTGGTAATACCGGGGGTTGAAACAAGCCCTTTTTATTTCTGGGAAACCAGAAAAAGATCTCTTGTGCTTAATGACTGGCATAAACATATGCTGGTCTTCGGGCTTTCTTCAGCGGACATGGAAAAACTTCCGACTACGGGAAATAAAAACTCCTGGAAGTATAGACCGGTTCTTCTCTGGCCGTTTTTGCTTGTTTTACTCGGTATCCTGTTTTTTAAACGGGCCTATCTGGTCAAGTTTGGAGTTGTTCTGATTATTGCCGGCGGAGTATTTCTGGCGAACAATTATCCGTTTACCGCTCCGGAGTTTGACCAGTATTCCGGCTTCAAGGGTTCCGGGCCCTATCAAAGAGTCCTAGATTATGTCGAAAAGAAAGGCGGGTTTACTGTTTGGGCTCATCCGGAGGCTGACAGTAATATTGATTTTCCTCTGATATCCTCAGTAAAAGGACGTTTTTTCAATGCGAGACTGCTTCTCTCTACTCCTCCTTACCCTGAGGTCGTTACAAATACCTCGGGCTATAACGGCATATGTATAATTGAAGAAGGTTATAAAACAATCGGCAGATGCGGCGGACTTTGGGATAAGGTTCTCTTTGAATATTCAACAGGGCTGAGAAAAGCGCCTTCTTTTGCGTTTGGAGAGACGGATTACAGGAAAGAAGGAGCAGGAATAGCTCTTGACGGAGTCCAAAATGTTGTTAACTCAAAAAAGGGCGATAAAAAAGAGTTCTTAAAAGCGCTTAAAACGGGAAAATTTTACGTCTTAAAAAAAGGACTGCTCCCCTCTTTTCCCGTTCTTGAAGAATTTTCAGAAACCGGCAATGTGAAGATTTCAATGAATGACGGAAGCAGGAAGAAGCTTACGATAACTCTGATTAAGGACGGGTTTGTGCAGAAAATAGCGGACGGTAGGACGCCTTTCAGCATGGATTTTAAAATTTTAGTTCCGGAAAAAGGCAAGAGCTATTACAGGCTGGAAGCGGTTTTTAAAGACGGGAGTTTAATAATCAGCAATCCTGTATTTATTGAAAGCGCTGCTGCGGGGAAGGTGAAATGAAGCTCTCGGCGCATCAACCGCAATATATACCCTGGATGGGTTATTTTGATAAACTCGCGAAAAGCGACATTTTTGTGTTTCTTGATAATGTGCAGTATAAAAAAAGGGAATTTCAAAATAGAAATAAAATCCGCACAAAAGAAAGTTTTCTCTGGCTTACGGTGCCGGTCCTGACTAAAGGAAAGTATGAACAGCTTATTCGCGATGTGGAGATAGATAATACTGAAAACTGGAGAAAGAATCACTTTGAAGCAATCAGGCATAATTATGGCAAGGCGCCGTTTTATTCCGAGCATGAGGAGTTTATCAGGAATGTTTACTCAAAAAGCTGGGAAAAGCTTGCGGAGCTGAATATTTACATAATCAAATATATAATGGATTATCTGGAATTAAAGGTTTTACTTTACCGGGAGTCTGAGCTGTCAATAGAAGGATTTAAAACTGAAAGGCTTGTTAATATCTGTAAAAAACTGAAGGCGGATATTTATCTTTCAGGGCTGGGAGCCCGGGATTATATTGAGGAAGAAAAATTTTCCGCCGCGAGTATAAAATTGGAATATCAGGGTTTTCAACATCCCGTATATCCCCAAGTTTACGGAGGGTTTGAAACAAATCTCTCGATTTTGGATTTGTTGTTTAATAAGGGGAAAGAAAGTGCTAGAATGTTTAAAAAGCGTTAATAAAACAGGTCGGGGCCATGGATAAAAACGAGAAAGAAAAAATACTTATAGTTGACGATGAGGCCGGCATTTGTGATGCGCTTGCGTTAAACTTCAGTGCTTCATACGATGTGGATACGGCGGGCAGCGTAAAAGAAGCGGCTGAGAAAATAGAGTTATCAAAATATGCCCTTGTGATTACGGACATGAGAATGCCCCATGAGAGCGGGCTTGATATTATTAAACTGGTCAAGGAAAAGAGCCCTGAAACCATGGTAATTGTCATTACGGGGTTTAGTTCCGTGGAAGATGCGGTAAGTGCGTTGAAACTTGGCGCTGAAGAATATGTCTTGAAGCCTCTGGATTTTGACAAATTCCATGTTACCGTGAAAAGTTTAGTTGGAAAATACAGATTGAGCAAAAAACTTTTCGGTATACAGAAGTCTTTTGAACTTGAAAAGCTTAACCGTATCATACTTGAATCTGAGGATATTGATAAAACCCTTCCTGAAGTATTAAATATAATCTGCCGGATGTTTCAAGCTGACAGCGGTTCCGTCATGTTGTTTGATAAAGCTTCACAAAAGTTCTGTGTAAGAGCTTCCAAGGGAATGGCGCAGGGGGAGATGAAAGAGTATGGGGTGGCCCTGGGCGAAAGAGTGTCCGGATGGGTTGCGGAGAATAAAAAGCCTGTTAAACTTGATAATAATGCCAAAAAATTAAAAAACATGTTCAAAAACTTTGAGCCAAGAGGAGAAATAAAGTCTTCCCTAGTTGTACCTCTTGCGGCACATGAAAAACTGCTGGGTGTGTTAAACTTGAACATGCTTGAGGAAGGCAAAGCTTTCAGCGATGAGGACCTGGATATTTTGTCGATGTTTTCCCTGTCGCTTGCTTTGAGCATGGAAAACGCAAGGTTTAAAAGAGAGCTTATAGAAAACAATGAAAGACTTAAGGAGATTGATAAACTTAAGACGGAGCTTATATCAAATGTTTCTCATGAGCTTAGGACGCCTTTAACAGCAATGAAGGGTTCTCTGGATCTTCTGCTTTATTATTCCTCAAAACCGGAAGGGGAAACAAAAAAACTGCTGGAGATAATTAATAACAATCTTGAACGTCAGATGAAGCTTGTTTCGGAACTGCTTGAGTTCTCCAGGCTTGAGAGCAATAAAATAAAAATTGAAAAAACAGAGAAGGATGCCGTAATTATGATTAAAGAGGCGGTTGACGAGCTGCATCCTCTTTTTGAGAAATCAAAACTTGCTCTAATGCTTAATATTCCCAAAAAACCGGTTGTGTTCAGTTTTGATTCCGGCCGGATCAAGCAGGTTATTATTAATTTGCTTTCAAACTCGATAAAATATACGGAAAAAGGGTCTGTTGAGGTTCATCTTGAGGAAAAGACAGAATCAGTAATAGTCAGTGTTAAAGATACTGGCTGCGGAATACCTGAGGGGCAGCGTTCAATGATATTTACAAGATTTTTCAGGGTGGACAATAATATAACCAGAAGTACCTCGGGTTTTGGACTTGGACTTTCCCTTTCAAAAGGTATTGTGGAGGCTCACGGAGGGAAGATATGGTTTGATTGCCCGAAAGAAGGCGGTTCAGTTTTTTCTTTTCTCTTGTATAAATGAAGTTAAATAAAGGTTTTCATAAGATAGTAATGCTTGCTTTCCTTTCTTCAATAATGCCCGGAGGCTCGCTGGATCGCTATATGCTTGGCGAGTCTAAATTTACCTATGAAGGTTATACCCTTGAAAAAATAACTACAGAAAAAAAAGATTTATTTTACAGCAGAATTAAATTGAAGAAGGGTGCTGCTGTAATCCGCGAGTTTCCGCGAGCTGTGACCGACAAGAAAGATAATATAATAAATATTGCAGCCTTTGGTTTTGCCAACCTGCTGAGGAAAGACGGAAAAAAAGAGATAATAATTAAAACATGCCTGACCTCCGAGGTAAAGAAATATTATTACTGGGTTTACACGATAGAGCCGGATTTAAGGCTTATCTTTGAAACTGAAAAATGGAAAACAGGATTTGTATTAGGCGTGGACGATATTGATAATGATGATGTTAAAGAACTTATACAGACCGACCTGGCTTTTGATGAGTTTGACAGGTGTTCCCACGCAACTTCTGCGATTTTTGATATATTTTTCAGGTATGATGCAGGGAGCGGAGAATACTTTCCTGCAAACCACCTCTATAAGCAGATGGTCGGGAACGATTATTGGGCAAAGGAGCCGTTAACTAAGAAAGACCGGGGAGGAGTTCATCTCGGGTCTGTACTGAAAACCCTGCTTCCTCTGATTTATTCGGGACAGGAAGAGGAAGCCTGGAAGTATTTTGAGAATAATTACATAATGCCTGACAAATCGGGAATGCAGGAAAAGATAAAGCTTAGAATGAACAAGGATCCTGTGTATAAATACATAAGAGAAGCCGCTTTAAGCAAGTAGCCCGCTAAAACGGAAAAAAACTAAAGGAGGCAAAAATGACAATCTGGGAAAATATACTGGAATTGCTCTACGATACTGTTTTTTACGGCGATCCGCATAAACCGCTGGGGTCCGGAAAAATATTTGTTTATAATGTCCGGCGTATTTTTGTGATGCTCATATACCTGTCCGGTATAGCCGCGCTCGTGACCGGCCTAAATAAAACAGCCGTCGGAATATTGCTGACGATAATTTCCGTTCTTATAATTATCGAAGCCGTTGAATTCCTCTATGGCGTAATAAAAGCAGTCAAGAAAAAGTAATTAAATAAATGGCTTGAGTGTGAGTGACAGGCACCCTGAAACACTTGACAAAGCAGGGGTTTCGTGTTAATCTATATGCGATAGGTTAACATATGTTAACTAATGTTGTGTTGGTTAACGCGAAAAGGAGTGTGGAAGTAGTGCATAATGAGTTTGTTACTACAAATGAACTTGCAAAAATGCTCGGAATATCCAGGGTAGCTGTATTTAAGAAAGTGA
>JAZDIO010000077.1:0-3591 GCA_043804965.1 Candidatus Firestoneibacteriota bacterium
AGGGACAGGCACGCCTGTCCGGACAAGCATGCTTGTCCCTACAACAGTAATTGTAAGGCTCCGCTCAATCGAGCCGGCTAAAGGCCGTAAAATACCAAAATTTATTAAAAGAAGTTTGACAATACCGTTTTTCGGAGGGGGAGGATTAAAATGGGTATATTGGAAATTGTATTGCTGGTTCTCGTGATAAGCGCAGCTTTTGTTTTTGCAGCGGTATATAACCGCCTGGTGGTTTTAAGAAACAGGTGCGAGAACGGCTGGGCGCAGGTGGATGTTCAGCTTAAAAAAAGAGCTGATCTGGTGCCGAATCTCGTGGAAACAGTCAAAGGGTACGCTGCGCATGAAAAAGGGGTTTTTGAAGCCGTAACGAAAGCCAGAGCTTCTATTATGAGCGCCGGTTCGGTTGCCGATATGCAAACCGCTCAAAACGGCCTGACTGCCGCGTTAAAAAGTTTGTTTGCCGTTGTCGAGGCCTATCCGCAGCTCAAAGCCGATTCGCAGTTCATCCTGCTTCAGGAGCAGCTGGACGGGATAGAAAGCAAGATTGCTTATGCCAGACAGTTTTATAATGATACCGTTATGAGTTATCTCAACGCCCTGCAGATGTTCCCGACGAATATCATAGCCGGCGTGTTTAATTTTAAAACAAAAGATTACTTTCAGATCGCGGAAGCAGAAAAGGAACCGGTCAAAGTCAAATTTTAAATGGATGATAACAAACTTAAGGGCCTGCTTTTAAAAAGCGCAGCCTACCTTGAACTTCTCAAGAAAGTAAAAGAAAACGGGATTATAAGCATCAGCGGAATTAAAAGTTCCGCCGATGCTTTTTTTACGTATTCCTTAAATAAAGATACCTCCCGTCCGATCATCCTGATTCTTCCTGATAATGACTCCGCGCTTCGGGCTTATTATGATCTGCAGACATTTTTGGAAGAAGGGGTGTTTCTTTTTCCCGCGGTGGAAGAGCTTGAAGGGGTCCGGCTGCCGGCTTCCAATGAAATTAAGGAGCAGAGAATAACAGGAATGAAAGAACTGCTCCTCGGGAAGTTTAAAGCAGCCGTCTTTACCGGGTCCTCTTTTTTGCAGTCAGTGCCGAAGAGGAAAATATTTGAGGCGTCAATATATAAACTGGAAAAAGGCAAAAAAGTAAAACTTGTGGATCTCGTGGAAAATCTTATTAAAAACGGTTATAACATGGAGGCCTTTGTCGAAAAAAAAGGAGAAGTATCAATCAGAGGCGGAATACTTGATATTTTTCCCTTTACAAAGGAGCGCCCCGTAAGGCTTGATTTTTTTGGGGATATCATAGAGACAATAAAGAATTTTGATCTTTTAACGCAAAAATCAATAAAAGAACAGCCGGAAGTAATAATATACCCTGCGGAAGAAAGTGTTTTTCCTCAAGGCGCTATAACAGATTATCTTCCTGTTGCTTCAATTGTGTATAGGGAGCAGCAAATTTCCGGCGAAACAGAAGTCCCTGCGATTAAAGGATTTCCCTGCATTATTAACTCTCATTTTGACAAGACAGATATAGCGTTTAATGTAAAAAGTAATCCTTCCTCGAACGGTGATGCAAAACTTGCAATTTCTGAGCTGGCAAAACTTAAAGGAAGCGGCACAGAGATATTTCTATTTTTCAACAGTTCCGGAGAAAAAGAAAGATTTGCAGAGATACTTTTAGACAGCAGGTTTTCTTTTGAAGGGGTATATCTTGAAGGCTCGCTGACGGCCGGTTTCAATTTTGCCGAGGCCAAGGCCTGCTTTATCACTGACAACGAAATTTTTGGGCGTTATGCAAATGTGAGGCCGTCTTCAAAAAGAGGAAAGCGGTATTTTAAGGACGGAGCTCCGGTCAAAAATATATTTGAAATAAATACCGGGGAGATAGTGGTGCATGAGAATTACGGCATCGGGAAGTTTCTCGGGCTTTCCGGCATATCTGCGGCCGGCGCAAAGAAGGATTTTATAACCCTGGAATATTCCAATAATGATAAACTCTATGTGCCGGTTGAAGACATCAATAAAATCCAGAAATATGTGGGTTTTGAAGAAAAACCTTTGCTTTCCAATCTCGGGACCTCTCAATGGGAGAAGGCAAAAGAGAAGGCAAGGGAAGACGTAAAAAAGATGGCGACGGACCTTCTCGAGCTCTACGCCGCAAGGGAAGCGCTCAAGGGGTACAGCTTCTCAAAGGATACGGAGTGGCAGAAGGAGTTCGAAAATGCTTTCATGTACGAGGAGACCAGAGACCAGCTCCATGCCGTTAAAGAAGTAAAGGAAGATATGGAAAAAGGAAAGCCCATAGACAGACTGGTCTGCGGGGATGTCGGCTTTGGAAAGACGGAAGTAGCTCTTAGGGCCGCTTTTAAATGCGCTCTGGACGGAAAACAGACGGCTTTTATCTGTCCTACGACTATTCTTGCCGAACAGCATTATAATACTTTTAAGGAAAGAATGGCGGATTATCCGGTGAGCATCGGCATGCTTTCGAGATTCGGCAGTAAAAAAGAGCATACGAAAGTCATCTCTAAATTAAAAACCGGCGGCGTGGATATAGTGATAGGCACACACCGGCTGCTCCAGGATGATATTTCTTTTAAAGATCTTGGCATGATAATTTTGGATGACGAACAGAAGTTCGGCGTAGCGCAAAAGGAAAAGCTCAAAAAACTGAAACAGAGCGTATATTGCCTCAGTTTATCCGCGACGCCGATACCCCGGACCTTATATCTTTCACTTTCCGGAATACGCGAGATAAGTAATATCAACACGCCTCCCGCAGGGCGGCTTCCTATTCAGACGTATATTATAGAATATAATGAAAAACTGATAAAAGGAGCTGTCTTAAAAGAGTTAAAGCGCGGCGGAGAGGTTTATTACGTCTACAATCAGGTGAAGACCATTAAACGGGCCGCGACTAAACTGGCAAGGCTCATTCCCGAGGCAAAAATAGCGGTTGCGCACGGCCAGCTTCCGGGCCCGGAGCTTGAAAAAATAATGCGGGATTTTTACATGAAAAAGTATAATATGCTGGTTTGCTCCACCATAATTGAAGCCGGGCTGGATAATCCTTCCGCGAATACCATAATTGTTGAAAATGCCGAGGACCTCGGGCTGTCCCAGCTTTATCAGCTCAGAGGCCGGGTGGGAAGAAGCAGCGTACAGGCCTACGCGTATTTTACCTATCCGGTTAAAAGAACGCTTTCTGAAACCGCGATGAAAAGGCTTAATGCAATAGAAGAATGCGATGAACTGTCCCTGGGTTATTCCGTTGCTATGAAAGATCTGGAGCTCCGGGGCGCCGGAAATATTTTAGGGAGAGAACAGCACGGACAGATCGGCAAGGTGGGCCTGGAATTGTATATGAAACTTCTAAAAGGAGCCGTGAATTCCGCCAAGGGGCTTAAAGAGGAAGCGGTGGAAGAAAATATCGAAATAGATATTAAAACAAATGCCTATCTTCCTGATTATTATGTGAAAGATTCCTTCTTGAAGATAAATATTTACAAAGATATGATGGGGGCTCTGACTGAGGAGGAAACTGAAAAGATAAGGGAAGAACTTATAGACAGGTTCGGCAAAATTCCT
>JAZDIO010000078.1:0-15055 GCA_043804965.1 Candidatus Firestoneibacteriota bacterium
TCAATCTTTCAATATTTTTTATAAAAGCCGTTGTTACCTCTTTTGAAGAGGCTTTTTTCAATCTTATTAATTCTGCAAGTTCATGTGCTTTCATCTCTATAAAATTCATATTTTACTCCATCATCTTTGGAATCTTATAATGACCCAATTCTTTTTCAGGAGCATTAGAAAGCGCTTTATCCTGACTAAAGGAAGGTTTAACTTCATCTTCTCTCATTACGTTAGTAACAGGCAGGACACTTGAGGTCGGGTCTATACCCTCGGTATTAACTTCTTTAAGTTTATCAACAAACCTTATCATGACTTCCAATTGACTGGTAAATAAATCAAGTTCTTCCTCTTTAAATTTCAAATGAGAAAGCCTGGCAACATGAAGAACATCCTTTCTCGTAATCATCAAAGCTCCTTTAATTTCTTATAAATCGTAACAAGCGCGTTTTTATTTCCGTACCCGCCGGGTTTTGTAACTATATACAGGTTTCTCTCGGGGCTGTAAGTCAACGGCACTCCCGTTAAAATTCTTCCGATTGTTAAAGTATAATTAATTTTAAGCGCTTTAAAAATATTTTCTGCCGTAGCGCCTCCCGACAAAACAAGTTTTCCATACCTGCCTTCTTTTATCAATCCAATTGCAGCTTCCGCAAAGGCTTTATCTATCCGTTTTCCTTCTTTTTCGCTGAAAATCCTACCTTTACTTCCATGTTTCACCGCAAAAATAACATCTTTTTTCCTTGTCTGTTTTCTCAGCATACCAAGCTGCGAATGCGTTATTGTTTTCGTACTTCCGATAAAAACAGCCTGATTTTCTGCTGTCTGATACCGTATCCCTGATATCTTCCTTTTTTTCTTTTTCAAAATATACTTAATAAGAGATGCTGCTCCCGCTATTACTTTGAAGCATTTCAGACTTTTTGATATTGTTTCAAGATCCGTCAGTGAAATACAATCAAATATATAAATAATGACTTTATTATTCTTCCGCCTGTCCTGTTCAGCAATAAACTCCAGTACAGCTTTAGGCCCTCTTCTTATTATATCTAGCTCTATCAGAACAGCCTTATATTTCGACTGTTTTTTTAATAATTCAATTATGTCGGATGACAGAACCGGGTTCAAAACATCTGAGGCAAATTCTGTATTTTCTATTACCTTGGCGCCAAGGAATAAACGTCCGTAAACACTACAGCGTTTTAGGCCGGGAAAAGCAGTAACAAAGGCCGCTTTATCAGTTTTAAGCGCATCTATACATCCGTCAATCTCATATCCGATATTTCCGCGGAGAGTTGAATCAGTTTTTTTATATATTAAATCATATCCTAAAAGGGAGGAAGATAATATTTTTACTTTATTATACGCTTTTTTTCCGGAAAGCTGCCTTGTAGAACTGTTATAAACAGGAACCTCTATGCTTACCGCCGGTTTACGGCTTGTTGAATTCAAAGAACAGCAGGTATATCCCTGAAGAAACACCTGTGAACCGGCATCATTCGCGCCGGTTAAATCATCCGCAATAATCGCTATTTTCTTCATTTTAAAACATAAGCTTTTACATATTTCGGATTATATATGCTTGAATCCTTATATTCATCAAAACAAAGATCTATTTTATTTCCTTTTATGCTCCCGCCTGTATCTGCAGCAATACAATAACCGTAATTCTCGACATACAACTTCGTTCCAAGAGGTATTAATTTAGGATCCACGGCGCAAACTCCGTAACCGGCTTTCATGCCGTTTGCAGTCAAACCGTCGGCATAAGGCCCGCAATCTTCAGGCCCCGGATAATATCCTGTGGCAAGAAGGCTGTAAATTTTAACCACAGTCATTCTTTTTGACATCATATGCATTCTTCTGGCCTTACTTGTCCCCTGAATGATTACCTTACTTACGGGTTTTTTCTGATTGGATATATTAAAAACCTTGCGCCAAACCTCCCTCTTATCATGATAGCGCACCTTTACTTCTTTTTCCAGAAAACCGTCCATACCGTTCTGAAGATTTATTATTTCGCTGACATTAAGGTTTTTATCCCAGATCCTGACGGTTTCCGCTTTTAATATTTCCGTCACGGTAATGTTCACTTCTTTTACTCTTTGAATCTTAATCATCATCCCGTCCGTAACCAGTGTATTTAAACTGGGAGAAACAATATCCTGAATTTCCAGGGAAAGTTTCTTCTCCTTTAAGACATCATAAACCGTACAATTTTTAACATCTGCTTCAATAATCTTGCCGTCCACAAGTATCTTAACATTCCCTTTAAACGGATTAAAATAAACGCTTCCGGTTAAAAGCGTAACAGCAAGAAAACCCGTAATCACAATAAATTTTTTCATTCTATCCCACCTTCCCGAACTTCCTTACTCTAAATTTTACTCCCAGCTCTTCTTCAGCTACTTTTCTGCAAGCTTCAACGTCAATTCCCGGAACTGTAACCACGGTTGCGGTTACCTCAGGTATATATTTTTTTGCTTCTTTCAGAAACTCTTTCACGCCGGAATAAGCTGCCTCTTTAAATTGAGAGGAGCAGATTTTCTGGTAACCCGCCTGATCCGGGGCATTCAAACTAACCGATACCGCATCAACCAATCCTTTTAATTCAGGTAAAATATTTCTGCCCTGAATCAGGTTTCCCTGCCCGTTAGTATCTATCCTTATTTTGGCTTTTTTTGCCTTAAAAGCCGCTGCTATTTCCCTTAAAGCTTCAATCCTTATCATCGGTTCTCCAAAACCGCAGAAAACCACTTCTTTATATTTCGAAATATTTCCGGCAGCTTTTACTATTTCTTCCGCTGTCGGTTCCCGGTCAATTGTCAAATCATGCCCTTTTACCATTTTACTTTCATTTCTGGCGCAAAAACTGCAATGATTTGAGCACCTATTGGTCAGATTTATGTATAAAGACCCGTTTATTTCATAAACTATCTTTCCTCTTTGATTTACTCCCAATTTAAACAAATAACCGGCGTTTATCTCAGTCCATTTTGAAATATTTTCAAAAGTAATACCTTTAATCTCAGCAACCTTTTCAGCTGTTTCTTTTAAAAACGCAGGTTCATTTCTCTGTCCTCTTCTGGATTGCGGCGCCAGATACGGACAATCTGTTTCCAGAAGCAGGCGGCTTAACGGTATTTCTTTAACCGATTCCCTTAAAGCCGCAGCATTAGGATATGTTACAGCCCCGCCTACAGCAATATAAAACCCCAATTTCAGAAATTCATCAAGAAGCATATGATCCCCTGTAAAACAATGTAGAACCCCGCCTGTTTCCTGCCCGTTTTCTTCTTTTATTATTCGTATTGTGTCAAGACTTGCATCCCGACTATGCACAACCAGCGGCAGACATTGTTTTTTTGCGATACCTATAAGCCGCCTGAAAACCTTATGCTGTTCTTCTTTAGGACAGGTATTTCTGAAGTAATCCAATCCTGTCTCGCCGATACCTACAACTTTTTTATTTGCTGCATTCACATTTATATACTCATAGGCCGCTTCCTCCACATCAGTACCATAATGAGGATGAAGCCCTAAAGTACAATATATGTTATCATATTCCGACGCTATTTTTAAGGAAAATTTATTTCCTTCAACATCCGTGCCGATATTAACAATATACTTTAATCCCGCCAGTTTAGCATTTTCTATTACCTGTGTTCTGTCCTCCGAATACTTATCATCTTCCAGATGCGCATGAGAATCAACCAGCATTTTCTTTTTCCTTCTTTTCTTTAGGAAATAAAATGGGGCCTTTTATCAATGCCGTTTCCGTTTTTAAATATCCAAATACTGTGATTACTTCATAACCCCTATGAATATGTTCAACACCCAGCCCTAATTGAGCTAATATTTTCACCGATGTTTCAGGCATAAAAGAGTAAATAAGAACAGCAATAATTCTTAGGCCTTCCAGGAGAAAATACAGCACACATTTTAAACGTTCCTGCTCGTTTGCCTTAGCAAGTTTCCAGGGAGCGGTTTTTTCTACATATTGATTAAGCAGTCGGATAAAGACCCAAATACTCTGAAGCGCGCCGGAAAAATCTATCTGTTCCAGGGATCTATTAACTGCTGCTACCGCATCCAGAGCAGCTTTTTCGACGACCTTTTCTTCAGAGGTTACATTACTATATACCGGAACCTTATTTTCGGTGTATTTTTCACACATTACAACAGCCCTGCTTATAAGATTGCCGAGATCATTTGCCAGTTCGTTATCCCTCCGCCTAATAACACCCTCCGGAGAAAAGTCCCCATCCTGACCAAAAGTAGTTTCGGCAAAAAGAAAATACCTGGCGGCATCCACACCTGCAATCGCAATAAGTTCGTCCACATTGATGACCTTGCCCCTGGATTTAGATATTTTTTCTTTGTTTAAAGTCCACCAACCGTGCGCAAATATGGTCTTAGGCAATTCAATACCGGAAGACATTAAAATTGCCGGCCAAAAAACAGAATGAAAAAATAATATCTCTTTTCCGACCAAATGTATATCAGCAGGCCAGTATTTTTTAAATTTATCTCCCGGAAAATCTATTCCTGAAATATAATTTGCAAGCGCATCAAACCATACATATGTAATATGTTTGTTGTCAAAAGGCAATTCAATACCCCATCTAAAACTGGTTCTTGAAATCGAAAGATCCTGCAAGCCTTCTTTTATTCTATTTAAGACCTCCTTGCGGCGCGACTCCGGAAGCACAAAGTTTTTATTATTTTCAAAATGTTCCAGCAATCTTTCCCGGTATTTAGACAATTTAAAAAAATACGTTTCTTCTTTTATTTTTTCCACGCATGACTTATGTATCGGGCAACGACCTTCTTCAAGGTCTTTTTCCGGATAGTAGGCTTCACACCCTGTACAATAAAAACCCTCATAAAAACCTTTATAGATGTCGCCGTTTTTATAGGAATTATTTAGAAGAGTTTTTACCACCTCTTGATGATACTTGTCTGTAGTTCTGATGAAAAGAGAGTATTCTATATTTAACTTTTGCCAAGCGGCCTTAAACCTGGGAATAAGCAAGTCCACATATTCTTTCGGGCTTTGATTGTTTTCAATTGCAACATTTTCAACTTTTTTTCCATGTTCATCAGTTCCCGTTAAAAAGAATACATCTTCTCCGAGAATCTTGTGCCAACGTGCAAGTATATCCACGGCAATAGTGGTGTAAGCATGACCAATATGCGGTATATCATTTGCGTAATAAATCGGTGTTGTCACATAAAACTTTTTCATTTTTTTTCTCCGGTCCCTTCCGGGGGCGCGGAATGGACCATCCCCGTTGTTTTCGGCGGCTCAATAACGGAACCCGGTTTGTTGACGGCATTATTCTGCCTGTTTTGATAGCTGTTATACCAGCTCTTTTGAGCCTGATTATTTTGATTACTCTGATGTTTATCTTTATTGTGGCCATTTTGATTATTGTTATTCGGCTGTTTTCTGTTATTCTGCCACTGTCTGGAAGAATTATTTACGCCCGGAGTCTCAACTGCCGCCTTTATCTGAGACTCTGAAGATTTTACATCTTTAGTTTCCTGCAGCTTATTTATATTGGCAAGCGCGGCTTCTTTCACAGAATCGTATTGCCCCTGCTCGTAAGCCAGGCAGCACATTAACCTTCCGCACATACCTGATATTTTTGTTTGATTAAGAGGTAATTGCTGTTCTTTAGCCATCTTTATTGTAACAGGAACAAAATCCTTAAGAAAAGACACACAGCATAATTCTCTTCCGCAGCAGCCGTAGCCTCCCAGCATCTTGGCTTCGTCGCGGACACCGATCTGACGCATCTCAATTCTGGCTTTCAGGAGATAGGCCAGATCTTTAACCAACTCTCTGAAATCCATTCTTTTTTCAGCCGTAAAATAGAAAACTATTTTAGAACGATCAAGTGAATAATCCGCTTCTACAAGTTTCATTTCAAGAGCTTTTTCCTCTATTTTCTGCTGGCAGGATTTGTAAGCATCTTTTTCTTTCTGGATATTCTCATAATAATGTTTAATATCGTCCGGCAAAGCAACTCTTAAAATCTTCATTAAACCTTCAATTTTACCGTCCGGTATCAGCTTGGGCTGATTGACTACCTGTCCAAATTGAGGCCCGTCATCCGAATCAACCACGCAATTAGCCTCTTCTTTGATACTCCCGTCATATGAAAAACAATTAAAAAGTTTGCATCTGTCTCTGAATCTTACATGAATCTGAAAAACCCGGGAAGAAACAGCAGATGAAGGATTACTTTCTTGCTGCACTGCCGATAAAACAACAGTATCTTCTTTTATCTCCGGCTTATTTTCAGGGACCTTCCCCGTGATTGGTTGATTGTTAATTATTTCATCCATTTCTTATATCCCCTTTAACCAGTATACTATTTATGACTAAGTCCTGATTCATAGATAAATTCCGAGATATCAAGCTTCTATAACTGTCAAGTTCTTTGATTATGTTTGAAACATTCTCCAGCGGCAGAAGAAGCGAATATTTCTTTATCAGGCTTTCCTTGTCAGAATTATAAATCAAACCTTTCCCTGTTTTCATCTTAAAAACATCATAAAAGAAACTCTCAAGAAAATCCGTCACCATAATAGAAAATTTCTCAAACTTACTCTTTATTGTTTTAAGATCAAAAAGCTGTTTTACCGAATAATAAGATTCCAGCATCTGGAATATCAGCTCTCTTAATTCAAGGTTCTTCTCCTCTATCAATTCCAGGGCTCTTGCCGCGCTGCCTTCAGAGGCCCTGGCCGCATATTCAGCTATATCTTCTTTAACACTGCTGTTAAAAATTAATATATCCCTTACCTGTTCCCGGGTTAAAACCCCGAACTTTATTACCTGGCATCTTGATTTTACCGTCGGTAATATAAAATACGGATTTGACGCCACTAAGATAAACACCCTTTTCTTCATCGGTTCTTCAATAGTTTTAAGAAGCATGGGAACGGCATCCTTTGTAAGCCTTTCCGCATTGTTTATTATTACAAATTTATATTTATTGTAATATGAAGATAAACTCTGCTCTTCCAATAAAGTTTTTACCTGAAGTTTTTTTATAGTGGCACCTTCCTGCTCAACTATCGCAATATCCGGATTCAGGTTCTTTGTCTGTTTTTCGCAGGAATCACAAACTGCGCAGGACCGGAAATCATCAAAATCCGGATGCTCGCAATTAACCAGTCTGGCAAACTCTACAGCCAAAGCTTTTTTCCCCACACCTTCCTTCCCGAGAAACAGGTAGGCATGCGCCATTCTGTTGTTTTTAAACGAAGACGCGAGTATTTTTTTCTGTTTATAATGTCCAACAATGTTTTCCAGCATAATATTTTCCCGTTATAACGTTAGGCCAAAGAAAACCCCAAGCGTTAGCTCGCGGGACGCGCCCTGCACCATTACGGTACAGGGCATGTCCTGCACCATTACGGTACAGGGTGGTAAATTTGGCATGAAGAATAAGCAAAGCTTTTCCCGATAGGAAAAGATATCATAGCGGGATTAAAAAACCTCCTAGCGTCGAAACTCCGTGCGTAAGCTCGGAGAGCTTCATTTCCAACCGCTTCTTTTCTTTAATATTTTATCGGTAAAGAAGCATATCTGCTTTGATATCTCCTCTATTGTGCCGTTACCGCGAATAATTTTTATTCTACCCGGCTCTTTCTCAGCCAAAGCAAGGTAACCTCTGCGCACCTTATTATGAAAAGACGTTTTTTCCAGCTCCAATCTGTCTTTCCTTCCTGACCGTTTACGCGCTCTTCTAAGCCCGATATCAACATCAATATCAACATAAAAAGTAAGATCCGGCTTTAAACCGGAGGTCGCGAAATTATTCATACTTTGTATTAATTGTTTGGAAATACCCCTGGCATACCCCTGGTAGGCCATCGTTGAATCTGAAAATCTATCGCATATGACAGTCTTACCTTTTTCCAATGAAGGTTTTATCTTGTCTTTTATATGCTGAGCCCGGCTTGCGAGATAAAGTAATAACTCCGCAGGCGCCGCCATTTTTTTATTCCTTGGATCGAGCAGAAGTTCCCTGATCTTTTCCGCAATTTCAGACCCGCCGGGTTCTCTGGTTTCAACAACAGAAATTCCGCGGGATTTCAGATAATGCACCAGCAGTTTAATCTGCGTAGTTTTTCCGCTGCCTTCAGGACCTTCAAATGTTATAAAAATCATCGGATGAACACCCCTCCCTAACCCCTTAGATACTCTCTGTTAATTCGCGTAATGCTGACCGCTTTTCCCGAAGTATCATCTATTTCAACAAAAACTCCGTTAACTCTTACATTTCCTGTAGCTACTTCAAACCTGACGGGAATATCGTAAAGGAACCTTTGCAGGGAGAGTTCCTTCTTCACGCCTATTACAGAGTCCATGGAGCCGCACATACCTGCATCAGTAATAAAGGCTGTACCTGCCGGAAGTATTCTTTCATCCGCAGTCTGAACATGTGTATGCGTGCCAAAAACCGCGGAAACTTCGCCATCGAGATAACAGGCAAGAGCATTTTTTTCTGAAGTAATCTCGGCATGAAAATCAATAATAATAGTATTTGTTTCAGCTTTAAGAATTTTTACAGCTTCCTTTGCGGCTCTAAAAGGACAATCAATATTTGCAAGATAGACTCTGCCTTCAAGATTCAGCACTCCAATCTTTAAACCGTTTACAGCAGTATACACTCTGTAACCTATACCGGCAACTCCGGGAGGGTAATTCGCAGGTCTAAGCAACCTCGGTTCATTATCTATTACCTGCATAATTTCTTTTTTCTTCCAAATATGGTTTCCTGATGTGATTACATCTATTTCAAATGAAAACAAGTCTTCCAATACCTTTGGTGTAATTCCAAAACCATGAGCTGAATTTTCGCCATTAGCAATTACAAAATCCGGCTTAAACTCACGGCGAAGCTCCGGAAGAAGAACCTTAATTGCATCCCTGCCGGGCTCGCCTATGATATCTCCAAAAAATAGTATTTTCATTTCATGCCCTATTTCGCGTATTCTGAAGCGCGCATTTCCCTGATAACAGTGACTTTAACCTGTCCCGGATATTCTACTTCCTCTTCTATACGTTTTGCTATATCCTTAGCAATCTGCAGTGCCTGAGAATCATTAATTTCGGTATGTTCCACCATAATTCTTATTTCTCTTCCTGCCTGAATCGCAAAGGATTTTTTAACCCCGGTAAAGGACTCAGCTATATTTTCCAGCTTTTCAAGACGTTTAATATAGGTCTCTAAAGACTCACGCCTGGCGCCCGGCCTGGCTCCTGAAATAGAGTCGGCAGCCTGAACAATTATAGCATCTATAGTTCTTAACTGATCATCTCCATGATGGTCTCCAACTGCCGAGATAACTCTCGGGCTTTCTTTATATTTTTTTACCAAGTCGGCGCCTATTTGAGGGTGCGTACCCTCTATTTCATGGTCAACTGCTTTGCCGATATCGTGCAGCAGCCCTGCGCGTTTAAACATAGCCGTATCAAGGCCTAATTCGCCTGCAAGCATGCCGGATATATTAGCAACTTCTATAGAATGCTGAAGAATATTCTGTCCATAACTGGTCCTGTATTTTAAGCGGCCTATCAATCTTACCAGCTCGGGGTGAATACCTGAAAGCCCCATATCTAATACCGTTCTCTCGCCGGTTTCTTTGATTTTTTCCTCTACTTCACTTTTCACCCTTTCTACGACCTCTTCTATTCTTGTCGGATGAATTCTACCATCAGCTATTAAACGCTCTAAAGATATCCTAGCTATCTCACGGCGCACCATGTCAAAACCTGACAAGACCACAGCTTCGGGAGTGTCATCAACAATAACATCTATACCTGTAGCAGCCTCAAGTGTCCTTATATTGCGTCCTCCTCTTCCAATCACACGCCCTTTCATCTCATCATTTGGGAGAGGAACTACTGAAACGGTAGATTCCACTGTATGATCTATCGAACAACGCTGTATGGCGAGCGATATTATCTTCTTTGCCTTCTTTTCAGCTTCTTCTTTTGCTTCATCTTCAATACGCTTAATAATAGCAGCCGCATCATGATGAGCCTGTTTCTCCAACAACTCAAGAAGCATTTTCTTCGCACTTTCTGTGGTTAAACCCGATATCTTTTCAAGCTTTACACGTTCATCCTCTATCATTCTGTTTAACTTGTCATCTTTATCCCTTAATATCTTGTCTTTCTGAACAAGTTCATTTTCCCTTGCTTTATTCTCTTTTTCTTTCTGGTCTAAAAGGTCGACTTTTTTATCAACATGTTCTTCCCTCTGAACCAGGCGTTTCTCAAGATTCTGAATCTCAACACGTCTTTCCTTTGTTTCCAATTCAAACTGCTGTTTTGCTTTATAAAGCTCCTCTTTTGCCTCAATAATAGCTTCTTTCTTCTTTGCCTCTACTTGTTTTTCGGCATCTGATAAGAGTTTTTTTGCAACCTGTTCAGCCGAGGTAACCTTATCCTCTGACGCTTTCTTCCGCAGCATCCATCCTGCAAAAATACCTAAAACAGCCGTTACAACATAACCGAATACTATAAGCAATATTGTAGTAATGCTCATCTGTACTACCTCCTCATTTTAATCATAAAAAATATTAGAAAGGTTTTTTTCAGGTATTAAAAGGAAAGATTATTTCGAAAAGGTTAAATTCTGTCCGCTTTTTATCAACAAACAAAGCTTTTTATTTTTAGCCGCTGCTAAAAAAACAGAATTTCTATAAACAAAAACAGAATTCTCTTCTGATTTGTAAATTTCGCCTAAGCTTAAAAACCCTATGAAATAACCCATTTCCATATATACCTTGCCCTTCTTAATTACATTATATTATATAAATATAGATTTGTCAACCAGGTTTTATGGTTTTATGGCGAATGCCGCAGAAAATCACGGAGGCGATTCCTTTTTCCTTCAATTTACTCCAAAATTCCAAGTAAGCTTACTGAAACTACTACACCCAGGAGTTAAATTCTCTCTTTTCGGTTATTATCATGTCTAATTTCTGATCATTCTCGTCAGTCGGAATTTTTTTAAACATCTGAAAATCAAAAGCCAGCCCGATTTTAACAGCTTTAATTCTTTTTAACAGGCGGTCATAAAAACCTCCTCCATACCCAATCCTGTTACCGTCACAATCAAAACCAATACCGGGAACGACAATAATATCAATTTTATTCCCCTTAAATATATCTTTATATTCCTTCCCCGGCTCAAGAATACCATATTTCGACCTTTTAAGATTCCCCGGAAATTCTCTTATCCTGTTTATACTCAAACGCATATTTTTAAAGTCGGCAACAGGAACGTATATCTTTTTTTTTATTTTTAAAGCTTTACTTATCATCTTATGGGTGTCCACTTCATTATTAAACGATACATAAAACATTACTTTTTTGGCTTTTTTGAATTCAGGAAGAGAAAAGAGTTTTTTCATTATCACCCTGCTCTTATACCTGAGAACCAAAGGATTCATAAGAGTTCTTATTTTTTTAAGTTCATATCGTATCTTCTTTTTAATTGTTGGTTTAGCAGGGGTTCTTTTAAGCTTTATCATTTATCCGCCTCTATTTATCTGCAAACAAAAAAGGGGTAACTCGCATTCGGCTACCCCTTCATAATCACTGCTTGATAATCAGTGCTGAACAGGGATAATAACACCTCTCATTATAACTCGCTGCGCGAATAAGAAAATAAACAGCGTAGGTATAGCGGATACCACCAGCGCCGACATCAACACAGGGGTTGATGCCCAGTTTTGCATTTCATACAGCCATACCATCAACGTCCACATATTCGGGTCCTGACACACAAGCAAAGCAAACATAAATGCCGTATAAGCGCCTACAAAAGCGCCGAGAGACAAATATGCGAGTATCGGCTTGGCCAAGGGCAGAGTTATATCCCAGAATATTTTCATCTCGCCTGCCCCGTCCATCTGAGCCGCCTCATAAAATTCCTTGGGCAAGCTGTCAAAGAACCCTTTTAGGATAAATATGCTGTATCCGCTTGCCAGACCGGGAAGCACTAAAGCCCAATACGTATTTAACATATGCAGTTTTTTCAGCATCAAAAAGTTGGGTATCATGGCAACTTCCGCCGGGAACGCCATGGTCGCAAGCAAAAATATCAGCACTTTATTGCTGTAAGACAGACTAAATCTTGAAAGCGCATACGCGCACATCGGGTTCACCGTCAGCGTTGTCATTATTATTATCAGACAGAATACCGCCGTATTTACTACCGCTCTTCCATGCAGCACAATATACTCTATAACCTCAGTGTAATTTCTTGTAATGAAATTATTCCTTATTGCTTTTGAATTATCTTTCATTATAAACCAATCATTCAGTTCGCACGGAATTCTGATTTCCGCGAAGGATTTAAAACTCGACGCATACACCTTATTATACGCTTCAATGCCCTTATATTTTTTCTCCGCAAATTCCCTGAATAACAACTCACTCGTCTTTACTTTTATATACGCGGCAGGGAATACAGGATCCTTATCCTTTAGCATCTCCAGTATATCCATAAAGATCTTTGTATTTGCTTCATTTTCATAAGTATCTTTTATTTTCAACTGCTTAAAGGATTTATACCCTTCTTTTGGATTTGAGAAATAGACCAGATTCAGTTTTTCTATTTTTTTATATTTATTCTGGAGAAACTTTTTATATATCGGATTCGACTTTTCATCAAGCGTAAGATATATCAGAGGCACTCTTGTTTTTACATAATTCTCCCAATCTTCTTTTATATTCGTACCTGCTATTGTTTCAGAAAGTATTACTTCACTGAAATTCTTATAGTTTGTCTTGTATTTATCATTAAAAACCGCAATCTTATCGTACTTGCGCAGTAAGTATACCTGAAAATTCCCTTCCATCAGAACAGGGTACATGTCTTCATTCGGAAGCCCCTTCTTAAATTCCAGAAAATCCTTCACCATCACAGTATTATCATACTTAAATCCCCTATCATAAAGTCTGTCTAAAGGAGCCCGTATTTGCCTGTCTTGCAGACCTTTTTCGAATTCTGTCCCGTATGCTTTATTTATTGCTTCAAGACTGCCGTATTTAGTTATTACATATTTTTGATACATACGTTCGACTTTTCCTGTTATTGAACCTACCAACCTGAATCCGGGTGTCTTATACAGCATAGGCAACTCTGTCATAAACCCGTCCCAGTCGGCTTTAACTGTTTTGGCGTCTGCTCCATCATATTTTGGTGCTTTAATATCCTGAAATTTAAGATAGTATTCAGAAGACCTTTGATTAATTAACTCCAAATTGGGATTTGGGTTGGTATATTTATCCGAAACATACTTTTTAAACAGGTATCCCTCATCATAGTAGTATTTCGGAATAACACGGTACTCCTGATAGTCAATATCATTCGTCGTGGAACCGGCAAGCATGAGAAGAAACGGATATACCATCGTAACGCCGCCCAATATCAAAAACAGATACAAAAACACAAATATCATTACAGATTTAAAGTTCTTCCTTCCTACGACATCTATAATAGGCATCTTTCCTCCCGCCTAAAGTTTATTTACTGTTGTAAATCTTACATCTCTGAGCACCCTTAACTGCAGTACGGTAAACCCTACCAAAAAGCTTCCCAATATCCAGGCTATCGCGGTCGCATACCCGAACTTCAGATACACATATGCGTTATAAAATATCTCCAGCCCCAGCACGTGCGTAGCATGCGCGGGCCCGCCTCCGGTCATTACCAGTATATTGGACGTCGCGTTAAACGCCCCTATGAACGCTCCCACAAAATTTATTATTAAAAGCATGCTCAAAGTCGGATAGGTAACGTGCCTTATCTTGCCCCAGATCCCGGCTCCGTCTATGGACGCGGATTCATACAACTCTTCAGGTACATTTTTCAAGGCTGCAAGATAAAATATACTTCCGGCTCCCACTCCTCCCCAGATACTCGGAATTATTATACAAATCATGGCAAGTTTTGTATCATAGAGCCACGTTTGAAGCGGTAGATTAATCATTGCCAGCAGTTTATTAAACAAACCCGCGGAGCTGGGCTCATAAAACTGTTTCCACATAAGAAGTACAATTATTCCGCTTGTTACGGTCGGCAGGTAAAATACCATCCTGAAGAAAAGAGACCCGAAAGGAATCTCGTTTAATATTAAAGCGAGTATAATCGGCGCAAAAAAACCGAGCGCAAGCGTTATCGCGACATATACAAAAGTATTAACCAGGGCCTGCCAGAATATCGGCTGCCATAATAATTGTATGAAATTTCCGAGCCCTATCCATTCCGTGCCTCCGGCTATCTTATAGTCCTGAAAAGCCATTAGCAAACCTTTTCCAACCGGAAAATAAGACCACATTAAGACCGTAATCACAGCTACTCCCATAAACAACCAGGCAAATATATGGTTTCTGGGGCTGGTTCTTTGATAATTCACCGCCGTCGGTTTTGACATTTCCCTGAATATTCTGAAAGCTCTGGCTCCAAAGAAACTAAATACTACGGCAAGAACCAAAAGAAACAGACTTACAATTGTTGTTCTTTTTTTCTTCTCTTTATCTTCCAGTCTCCCGAGAAGCTGTTCATTAGTATGCTTCTCCGCAATTGCCAGTTCTGCCTCAATATCAACATTCGGGTCCCCCTGAATCTTATCAAGGATCGAGGCCAGCTCAAAGTAAATCTTATCACAGTTCTTACCATACGGTTCAGGATGCGCATACTTAAAAGCCTCTTCGTTTACTTTTACCCATTGCGGATTCACATCTTCAAGCAAATCATTATAGCCAAAGCTCCTGAGATATTTCGGGCTAAGAAACCTGCCAAATCCTTCCTCAACAAATATTGCGGTACTGATCCTCTTCGGTTCATCACTGCTCATATACTTAAGGTATCTTACAGCCGCATCCAGCACCCTTTTGTCCTGCACCTGGAAGCTGACGCCCAGCATCTTCTGGTTAAATTCCCCTCCGCCCTTTCCCGCGGGACCAACGGGAAGTGGAGCTATTTCCGACAAATCCGCGTTTACCCTGTTTGTCTCAAGAGAGAAG
>JAZDIO010000079.1:0-3619 GCA_043804965.1 Candidatus Firestoneibacteriota bacterium
GGTTTATCAATATACACCGCTTAACCGCATTGCGAGGGTTGATCTTAGTATATGTTAAATCTATGTCAAGTCAAAAGGTTTAGATTTATGCTCTTTTGCCAAGTATCTATGGATATTTTGGCACAATGATAAACACTTGAATTAAAGAAGTAGAAGCTCATTTCCAATGATTTTCACAGCCGTATCGGCATCATTATCATCGGTATTCCCATGTAATAAAATTTCCGCTGGATCGCGAACACGGTATAATTATGAAGCCACCTTGCCATAAATACTTCTTCGGGAAAAACCAGCTGGCCGCCGAAAAAAATGGCGCCGGGATACTTTTTCAATATTTCAGGGGCCGCTCCGGAAACTTCGCTGACGGGATCAACTCCGGTAAGAGCAACACCTTCGGCAAATGATCCGGTAGAACGAATGTAATTCACGTACTTATTTACATCCTCCCGCACTGTACCCTTAAGTTTATCTATCTCTTCCGCGCCTTTAAAAGCACCGCTGTCAACTATCCCGACCTGAACAATGACGAAATTTTTATACAGGCCTTTAAATACCCTGGAAATATTTAGCAGGGTGTGCAAACCCAAGCCGTTAAAACCGTTAACCAATACCACTGCCGTCTTCCCGCTCTTGATATACTTTGGACTGCTTTCAGTTACTACAGGCTCAGAACCATCAGCCGAAGGCATTACCGAAAGCACCAGACTGTCCAGACGATTCAATATTTTTTTTGTGTTATTATAATGCTTCCTTATCAATAGTGCAATTATCATAAAACCAGCCGTTATAGTGAGAGTTATCCACCCGCCCTCATAAAATTTTACACAAATGACCGTAACAAGGATCGAGGAGGTAAGTAAAAGCCCTATCCCGTTCAAAGCAAACTTTCTCCGCCATTTTTTCTCGGTTTTACGCTCTTTCCACCAATGCCTTACCATTCCAAGCTGGGAAAGAACAAATGTGATAAAAACATTAATGCTGTAAAGCACGACCAGGAGTGTCACAGAGCCCTTGCTAAAATATAAAACAAGTAAAGCGGAGCAGCCCATAAGGAGTATCCCGTTTTGAGTAACCAAACGGTCGGAAAGCATTGTAAACCGCGAGGGCAGCCATCTGTCGGTTGCCATATTTGCAATGACTCTCGGTCCGTCTATGAAACCCGCCTGCGCGGCAACAAAAAGAATTGCCGCTTCTGATATGAGAGTAATAAGCAGTAAGGTATACCCGAATGTTCCGGTCCCGAATATTTTCCCGAAAAGCACAGCATTCAATGTCTTATTAGGTTCGGGAGTGACATTATAAAGCAGATACGCAATCAGAAGGCCTGTAACCACAAGCGCAAGGGATATAGCCATATATAACATTGCTCTTTTAGCCGTTTTAACTTTCGGTTCCCGGAGAATGGAAACTCCATTGCTAACCGCTTCAATTCCGGTATATGTTCCGGCTCCCATACTGTAAGCCCGCAGCAAGATAACACTCAAGCCGAAGAAACCCAGCTGGCCAAAAGAACTTTTAATATCCGTACCGGTGTTAACGGCCACCATAGTAAGATTTGAGCTGTGAGAGAAAATTGCATAAACAATAATGACCGCATGAGTAATGACAAAAACAAGAAATATCGGCAATAATACCAAAATGGATTCTTTGACACCCCTTAAATTCATGAGAGTGATCAGAAGTATCAAAAAAGCGGCAAAAGCAACTTTTAAATACTGCCACTCAGCAGGCAGAAAACTAAAAATAGCATCCGCACCGCTTGCTATAGAGATAGTGATAGTCAGCACATAATCTATTATCAGGGCAGAACCTGAAGCCATCCCGGCAAAAGGTGACAGGAGTTTGGAAGCTACGACATATCCCCCTCCGCCTGAAGGAAAAAGTTCTACTATCTGAGAATAACTAGCGCTGATTATGGCAATCGTAAGCGCGGAAGCAAATCCTATTATGACAGCCAGATATACGTGTCCCTGCAAGGCCCTGAAAGCTTCCTCCGGTCCGTAACAGGCGGAAGAAAGCCCGTCCGCTCCGAGTCCCACCCAAGCAAAAAAAGCAATAAGGGAAAGCTTATGAAAAACTCCGGATTCTTCAGGGTTTTTGGCTTTACCAATAATCAAATTCTTGGTTTTTTTTAGCAGCCCCTGATTTTCAGCATCCCTTATATCATCAAATACTTTTTTAGACATTTTAATCGTCCTCGGGACATTTTTACATTAAAAAACGTCAGGGAGAACGCGTCGTCCCTGACGTTGTTCTTCCTTGTTTATGAGCTTGCGAGGTTAGCTGTCGGGCTCGGGCTTGCGCCCTTAGTTTTCACTTTTCGCCCCCATCCCGTTACCGGGAACTTCCTGGTTTCCCCGCCTCTGCGCATATATACGCAGAATTAAGCATGTATTTGAATTTAGCACCGTTATGGATTTTTGTCAATATGGATTATGAGGCTTGGCATAATGCGTTTTGAGAGGTTTTTACGTATAATCAGGCGCAGGGACAGCATGTCCCTACAATATTATAATTTTGAAAGGATTAATTGTACAATAAGACCCAAAAGGAATAACCCGCCAAATTTTTTATTATGATCGAAAGCAAAAGCTACGAACCATAAAGGCCAGATATCGGACCTGTAACCTTCCGGTTTTTCCTCGGGAAGCTCTTTACTATAAGCTTTAAAAAGTCCGTAAAAAGTTTTTAAAGCAATAAGAGTGATTAGAAGCACAGGATGAAATACTCCGGCAATGACCAACGCTATTACTATCAAGTACTGTAAAAGGGTCATGATCAAAACGCTCTTTCTCGCGGCGCTTTCTCCGATAATAACAGGGAGAGTGTTAATACCTTTCAGTTTATCCGCCTCAAGCTTGTCTATATGTTTGCCAAAAAGAACCGTAGTCACCCCGAGAGCGTAAGGAAGCCCTCCTAATACTGCCCGCCAGCTCCATTCATTGGCAGTCACAAAATAAGTACCTCCTATCATTAGGGGACCCCAGACTGCAATGACAGCAAACTCCCCAAGTCCAAAGTATTTTAACGGCCAGGTGTAAAAGAGGAGAAAAAAAGAACCCATCAAGAAAAGAATGAGAGCCGCAAGACCGCGCAGCCAGATAAGATATACGCCGCAGGAAAGAGCAATCAGGCCGGTAAAAAAAATGTAAAACATATATTTTTTTAAAGGAAGAAACCCGTTTTCCAGCGGTTGAGGACCGTATTGGGTGCGGTAGTAATTTTCTTTATCAACACCTTTGACATAGTCCACCAGGTCATTTAGCAGGTTATTAGTCGCATGCGCAAAAGTCAGCCCGATAAAACAAACAAGAAAAGCCGGTAAATCAAATTTCCCGTCTATTAACGAAAAAATACCGCCTATCGCGGCGGAAAGCATGGTCATCACAAGCACCGCTGAACGTGTGGAAATAAGCCATTTACTGACCATATCCGATTTATCCCATTCTTCCTTGTCTAATCTCGGAATAATTTTTATTGCCTTAACCCACATCTTCAGATCCAATCTCCCCCCTCTAAAAAACATAGAGCCGTTCTTTAAAACGGCTCAACTGTGAAACAGAGATATTATATTACTTTTTTATTGGAGCTTTTTTAACCGGCGCTTCATCGGTCGCTG
>JAZDIO010000080.1:0-5188 GCA_043804965.1 Candidatus Firestoneibacteriota bacterium
AATTTTTATTTAAGGAGGTAGGATATGGGACCGTTTTTTGTGTTTGTAGTTTTGCCTGTAGTTTTTGTAATTCTGGTGATATTCAATGCAATCAAGATTGTAAAGGAATATCAGCGTCTGGTGCTTTTCCGGCTCGGAAAGCATGCTCCGGGCGGGGTGCTTGGGCCCGGAATAACTTTTGTCTGGCCGGTAATAGATCAGGTAGTCTGGGTGGACTTGAGAGAATCTTATCTTGAGATCCCTCAGCAGACCTGCATTACCAAGGATAATGCTCCTCTTTCTGTGGATTTTCTTATTTATTGGAAGGTGGTTGATCCGGCTCTTTCCGTTATTCAGGTGCGTAATTTTGCGGGCGCGGCGCAGGGTATAGCCACTACGACTCTCCGCGCTGTTGTCGGCGATATCGCTCTTGATGAGGTGCTTTCCAAAAGAGAGCAGATAAATACAATTCTTCGCGAGAAACTTGATGAAGTAACCGGAAGGTGGGGTGTGAAAATTACCTCTGTTGAAATTCGCGAAATAACTCCTCCGGTGGAAGTGCAGACCGCCATGACCAAGCAGATGGCTGCGGAAAGAAACAGAAGAGCCGTGGTGACTGAAGCGGACGGAACAAAATCTGCCGCTATAACTATTGCCGAGGGGGAAAAGCAATCGGCAATACTCAGGGCCGAAGGTGAAAGGCAGTCTCAAATGCTCAAGGCCGAAGGTTACGCAAAGGCGCTTGAAAGCATATTTAGCGCGGCAAAGAATATTGACGAGAAAACCATGGGGCTGCAGTATCTTGAAGCTTTAAAGGCTCTTGGCGCCTCTCCGTCGACAAAGTATATCTTCCCGATGGAGTTTACGTCTCTACTAAAGCCTTTTGTCAGTAATATTCAATCAGCTTTAAAAGAAAAAAAGTAAAAGATATATAAACTAAAGGGCGCGGTGAAAATCGCGCCTTTTTTTGTGGAAATTGACTTAGCACTATATATTGACAGGTAATTTTTAAAAACACTACTAATTGTGGTTTGCAGGTATATAAAACGTCTTTTATACTCAAGTTTTATAGAAAAACAGGGCAGGGGGGCTTGTCAAAATCAAAGTTATAGTGTATAATATATCCGTACCTAACAGTACCAGCAAAGAGCAGTTTTCGACCGCAAGGAGAAAATGCTTCTCCGGGCGGTTTTTTTGTTGGTATAAATCAATAGGAAAAGGAAGTGAGACAAGAAATGGCAAAGGGAAAAGTAAAATGGTTTAACGACCAGAAGGGTTATGGCTTCATAACTCCGGAATCAGGAAAAGATGTATTCGTACATCACACCGCGATCCAGGGTGAAGGATTCAAGACCTTGAGAGAAGGACAGGACGTCGAATTCGAAATCGAAAACGGCCCCAAGGGTGAGCAAGCTACTAAAGTAGTAAAACTCTAACCTAAAAAATAAAAGCCCGGCTTGTCAAAGCTGGCCGGGCTTTATTGTTTTGAAATCTAAAAAAAAGGGAAGTGATATAACAAAATGGCAACAGGAAAAGTGAAATGGTTTAACGACCAGAAAGGTTACGGCTTCATAACTCCGGAATCAGGAAAAGATGTATTCGTGCATCATTCTGCGATCCAGGGCGACGGATTCAAGACCTTAAGCGAAGGACAGGCTGTCGAATTCGAAATCGAAAACGGCCCCAAGGGCGAGCAAGCTACTAAAGTAGTAAAACTCTAACCTGAAAAATAAAAGTCCGGCTGGTTTATTCCCGCCGGACTTTTTTGTTTGTAGCTGCTCGATTTATTGAGCGCCTGCCTTCGCCGGAACGGCCTAAATCAGGCAACTACTGAATCGTGTTCATATCTTTGTTTTCCGTAAAAACTCAGCATTCTCCTCCGGCAGGGAGCTGTTAATAAACATGCCTGACCCGAGTTCAAATCCTGCGGATTTTGTAAGACGGGGTATTATGCTCAGGTACCAGTGAAAGTAGTTTACGTTACCCGCGTCGATCGGCGCGGATCTGATCACATAATTATAATCCGGGTTATTAAGCCCGATGTAAAATTTCCTTAGAGTAATTCTTATGATTTTTGCAAAATCAGCAAGTTCCGCGTCGTTTACGCAGCCGTAGTTGGAATTATGAGTTTTCGGGTAAATCCAGGTATGAAAAGGCGTAAGCGCCGCATAAGGGGTGAAACAGACAAAATGCTCTGTTTCCGCAATTATTCTTGCTTTTGCTTTCAATTCCTCAGCCATAATCCGGCAGTAAAGGCATTCATGATGGTCGTCGTAGTTGCTCATGGCTATTTCCATGCGGCTCCTGACCTGCCGGGGAACTATGGGTGTGGCGACAATCTGCGAATGTGAATGTTCCAATGAAGTTCCCGCCTCCTGCCCGTGATTTTTGAAGATGACAATGTCCTTTATTTCCGGATCTTTTGCCAGAAAATTATACCGGTTTTTATAGGTTTTTAAAATGCTTATTATTTGAGCTTCGTCCAATAGCGCCGTGGTTGTATTATGCTTGGGTGATTCTATGACTACTTCGTGATGACCATACCCGCCCCGGCTTCGAAACATTCCGGATTGTTTAACCAGGAAATTTGAATCGGGGGAAAGCGCCGCAAATTTATTTGGGATAACCCGTACCGACCAGTTGCTGCCTGTTTTTCCGGTCCTGAGTATTTCCGGAGGTGTTTTTGCTTCATTTCCGGGGCAAAACACGCATTCTTGCTTGAACTCGGGTATTGTTTTTATTTTGGATTTTGATATGAAGTCTTCCGGCCTTTTTGCCCTCTCGGTCGCGATTATTACCCATTCTCTGGTCGTTTTATTCTGTCTTAATTCAGGCATGCTTTTTCCTCCGAAAAAGAGTTAATAAAGTTTGTAAGGTTTGTAAAGTAAAAGCTTTGTCTGTACAAAACAAAACCATGCTACAAATGTTCATATTTAATTGTAGTTCCGCTGAAAAAGACTTTATAAACCTTAAAAACCTTTAAACTTTATCTCGCACTGTCAACGAAAGTTGACAGCTATATATTCATCCGCTCGAGAAAAGCTTTGCTTACAAACTAAACGATTTTGTTTAAACGTTTCATACAAATATCTTTCCCAAGCACTTCCATTACCTCAAAGAGGCCGGGAGAGATGAGTTTGCCTGTCAAAGCCAGGCGTACGGGGTGTACCAGTTCTCCGAGTTTTTTTCCGTTTTTTTCCGTAAAACTTCTGGTAAAAGCTTCCAGTTCCGCGGCCGTAAAGGAAACAGAGATAATTTCAGCGCGGTACTTTTTAAATAATTCCGTTTTGGCCAGGTCTTTAAAATGCTTTTCAAATGCCGCCGGATCGTATTCCGTCACCTCGGTAAAAAAATATTTTGAATCTAAAATATCTGTCAGTTTTTTCAACCGTTCTTTTTCCAGTTTTACTGCTTTTAAAAGCATCTGTTCATCCGGAGTTATACCCGCTTTTAGTAAAAAAGGCCTGACCAGATTTGCTATTTCCGTTTCTGGTTTTTGCCTCAGGTAATATCCGTTTAAAAAATCCAGCTTGGTAAAATCAAATATCGCCGCGCTTTTATTTACATGTTTTATATCAAATCTTTTAATCAGCCCGCTTAAAGGAAATATCTCTTCTGTCGGGCTGTAAGAGCAGCCGAGAAGCGCTAAAAAATTAACCACGGCCTCCGGAATATAACCTTCCTCCCTGTATTCTGTCACCGCCGCGGCTCCCGCTCTTTTTGAAAGCCGGGTTTTATCTGAAGCCAGGATAAGGGGGATATGGGCGAATTTCGGAAGCTCAAATCCCAGCGCCTTGTAAAGCTGTATCTGGCGGGGCGTGTTTGATATATGGTCTTCCCCGCGGATAATATGCGTTACTTTCATTAGAGCGTCGTCCACCACCGCGCAAAAATTATAAGTAGGCGCGCCGTCCGTTCTTTCAAGGATGATATCATCCAGTTCTTTATTGTTAAAGGTTATTGTTCCTCTGACGAGATCATTAATTATCGTTTCGCCTTCCGCCGGCATCTTAAAGCGGACTACGAAGGGCTTCCCTTCTTTTTCCAGTTTTTCGGTTCTTTCTTTTGTCAGCTCCCTGCAGGTTCCGTCGTATTTGTAGGGCCTCTTTAATTTCTCAAATAATTTTCTCTTCCGGTCAAGCTCTTCTCTTGTGCAAAAGCATTTATAAGTTTTACCGCTTTTCGAAAGTTTTACCGCGTATTCTTTGTAGACAGCCCTACGCTCCGACTGCCGGTATAATTCATCATGTTTTAGGCCCAGCCATTTCATCGAAGCAAATATATTTTCTTCGTATTCTTTTTTTGATCTTTCTTTGTCGGTATCTTCTATGCGTAAAATAAATTTCCCGCCGGTATGTTTGGCGAATAAGTAATTAAAAAGCGCGGTTCTGGCTCCTCCGATATGAAGATTGCCCGTAGGGGACGGCGCGAATCTTACTGTTGTCATAAAACCATCCTCAAAAAATAATTACAAATTACGAATGACAAATTACAATATATGGCGGTATTATCATAATCTACAATATATTGTCCTTTGTACTTTGTCATTTGTCCTTGTTTTTATTATTTCTGTTTCAAATGCCTGGAAACATACAAGATTACTCCGGCAAGAATAATTATTCCGATAACTGCGTCAAATTTATGGAAGTAAACCCCGAGAGTATCCCAGTTTTCTCCCAGCTTGAATCCTATCCATCCAAGAAACCAGCACCAGATAAACGATCCTATAAATGTATAAATGCAGAATTTAGGAAAGTTGGTTTTTGCAATACCCGCAGGAAGAGAGATGAAGGTTCTTACGATAGGCAGTAATCTTGATATAAAAACAGCCAGGTCCCCGTATTTTGCGAAGAATCTATCCGCTATATTCATATCATGACGAGAAATAAGGATGTATTTACCGTATTTTTCCAGCAGCGGCCTTCCGCCGTAAAGTCCGATAAAATAAGCAGGTATCGATCCCGTCAGACAGCCGAGTGCTCCGGCAACGGATATCCAAAACATCGTAAATTTTCCTTCAAATACCAGAAAACCGGAAAAAGGCATTATAATCTCGCTGGGAAGAGGGATGCAGGCCGATTCAATAGCCATCATAAGAACAATACCCGCATAGCCCATTGTAGAAATAGCCGAAATAATAAATCCTGCCAGGACCCCGATTATTTTTCCGATCAGTCCGGCGCTTGCTCCGGCTTCTGCCGTTACCTCT
>JAZDIO010000081.1:0-2327 GCA_043804965.1 Candidatus Firestoneibacteriota bacterium
CGCACTTTGCGAGACTTGCGACCTTTCCACAGGAAATATCATGATCGAAATCCACAAAAACCCTGCCCAAGTCTGAAATAATAGCTTTAATTATCATGGTAAGTAGAATAACATGAAAGGAAAGGAAGATCAAGAACTACATAAAAGCATTAGGTTGCCCAAGCCGGCGGGGTTATTGCAATAGATGCAAATATATAATATACTGAACTTATGGTGAATAATCTGATTAAGAGAGGCGGTCGTGGGAATAGAGGATAAGCGCAGACATTTACGGGTGCGAGTTGCTATGCCGGCGGAAATTTATGATGTATTAAATGATAAAACACTGGTCGGAAGAATAATTGATATTTCCGCGGGCGGGATTGCTTTGGTTACAAGAGAAGAGCTTCCTGTTCATACTCCGCTTTCTCTTAGTTTTGAATTTGAAAATATCAAATACAGGCATATAGCCGCTGATGTAGTCCGTGAAATCAAAAAAGGGAAGGAGAACTATCTTGGTATTGCTTTTTTTAATCCGGATATGGAAGAACAGGAGCAGATAGACAGCCTGGTCAGAAGAGTAAGGTCCAGGAAGGAAAGGGGCTTGCAGAAAGGACATATATAAGCGGGGAGATAAGGAATTTTTGCACTATCCAAACTTTACTTGAACAATTGCGCGGTTTTTGATATATTTTAATATGCATGCTCTTACATTATTAATAACGGCGCTGCTTGTCTTTGCCCTGGCCTATCGGTTTTATGCCAAATTTATTATTACAAAAATACTGGTTTTCAACGATAAAAACACGACTCCGGCGCACGAGCTGAAAGACGGGCATGATTATCACCCGACAAACAAATGGGTGCTTTTCGGCCATCATTTTGCGGCAATATCCGGAGCGGGGCCTCTTGTCGGGCCTGTTTTAGCCGCGCAGTTCGGCTACCTTCCGGGATTTTTGTGGATTTTAATCGGCGCTTGCCTGGGCGGAGCCGTTCATGATATGGTTGTTCTTTTTGCTTCGGTAAGGACGCAGGGGCTGTCTCTTTCCAATCTTGTAAAGAAATATATAAGCAGGCCGGCAGGTATAGCCGCCGGTTTTGCCGTCCTTTTTATTATTATAACGGCGCTGGCAGGCCTGGCGCTTGTTGTGGTTAACGCTTTAAATGAAAGCTCCTGGGCAACCTTTACTCTTCTTACCACCATTCCCGCGGCTTTTATTGTGGCGCTCTGGATGTATAAGATACGGCCGGGAAAACTGGTGGAAGCGTCTGTAATCGGAGTAGTTCTTGTTCTTCTTGGCGTGATTTTTGGAGAGCAGGTTTCTAAATCTGAATTTGGTAAATGGTTTTTACTTTCCAAGCCCGCGCTCTCGGTAGTTCTTCCGATTTATGGTTTTATTGCTTCAGTGCTTCCTGTCTGGCTGCTTCTTTGCCCCAGGGATTATCTGAGTTCTTATATGAAGATAGGAACGATAATCCTTCTTGCGTTTGGAATAATAATAGTAAATCCCGGGATACATATGCCTGCCGTTACATCTTTTATAAGCGGAGGCGGTCCTATTATTACGGGAAAGGTCTGGCCGTTTGTTTGTATCACTATTGCCTGCGGAGCAATTTCCGGTTTTCACAGTCTTGTGGCTTCCGGAACCACCCCAAAGATGATCAACAAAGAATCGGACATTTTATTAATAGGGTACGGTTCTATGCTTATCGAAGGATTTGTATCAATAATGGCCCTTATTGCCGCCACCGTTCTTATTCCGGCGGACTATTTTGCGATAAATATTCCTCAGCACATTTTTGTTAACCTGGGTTATACTCCGGAGCATCTTGTTGAGATAGAAAAAATGGTCGGAGAAACTCTTGCGGGCAGGGCGGGGGGAGCTGTTTCCCTGGCCGCGGGAATGTCAGTTATTTTATCCTCCATTCCGGGGATGAAAGGGATGATGGGATACTGGTACCATTTTGCCATAATGTTTGAAGCATTGTTTATTTTAACCACAGTGGATACCGGGACGCGGGTTGCGAGATATATACTTCAGGAGATAATAAAGCCGGTAAATAAAAAACTCGCAAGCGGGACGTGGCTTCCCGGAGTATTAATTACCGGCGGGATAATAAGCTTTGCCTGGGGCTACCTTGTTTACAAAGGGGATATAAGCACTATCTGGCCGATGTTCGGAGTGGCAAACCAGCTTCTGGCTACCGTGGCCCTGGCCTTCGGTACGGTCTATATTCTTTCCGCGACCAAGAACTGGAAATATGCCTTAATTACCTTTCTCCCGTCTCTTTTCATGTTTGTTACTACGATTACAGCCGGCGCCATGAATATATATGTTAATTACCTG
>JAZDIO010000082.1:0-5124 GCA_043804965.1 Candidatus Firestoneibacteriota bacterium
AGCCGGAGCCGGCGGAAGCAAGATACTATAATATTGAAACAAAGCCAAGATTTGATTTTTATATATACTGGATGGGGATGGCGCCGGGCTGCAGCGGAACGTGCTGGTACGGAAATCAGGTAATTAATGATACCAGTGTTAACGTTACCGTAAACGGCTGGATGTGCGTGGAAGTAATGTTGAAATTAAATAGTTCGCTTAGTACGAACAACGGAGAACTTGCGATGTGGATAAATGGAACTTTAATAGCGCAGTTTGCGCAGGGGACTTTTCATGACGGATTTCAATGGAGGTCTGATGCGTCCGTAAAAAACAACTGGCTCAGGCTTATACATTATGATTCTGTTGATTCTACCGGGAGAATCCGTTTTGATGATTTAGTTGTGGCAAAAAGCTACATAGGGCCCCTCAATACCGGTTCTACCTCGACCACAACAGCGCCGATTGCAAACCCGCTTGACAGTGTCAAGGTTTATCCCAACCCTTGTAAACTCACCGGCTCAAATAATGTAAAAATAAGCAAGCTGACTTCGACGTCTGCTGTTAAAATATTCAGCGCAAACGGCGAGTTTATTAAAAGTTTTGATACAACGGATTTATCTTATCTTTTTAGCGACGATAGTTATACGGTCTGCTGGAACGGTAAAAACACGGACGGTATTGAGGTGCCGAGAGGCGTGTATTTCTTGAAGGTAACAGATCAAAACGGCAATGAAAAATCAAAGAAGGTGGTTGTAACTAAATAACGGGCGGAAATATACGGAAAAGAGTGTTGCCAAAAAACAAATGTAGGGGAGAAATTAATGGGAAGGAACAGTAGGGCGGCCGGCGCAGTATTTTTATTAGGCAATGCCCTTATCCTGTTGATATTGCTGCCTGGTTTTGTATTTTGTTCAGAGAAAGCGCCTGAGGAGGAGCTTTTATACGGGTTTGAAAATTCAAGTGAATGCGATTCCTTGATCTGCGATCCGTTGTTTTTTAGCGGAGAGTTGGTCGAGCTGCATGCGGCTCAGGGCAAAAAATCATGCAGAATGGAAGTTAAAGGCAATATGTTTTTTCCGACGTGTATTGAGGGAAAGAAATATGATTCTCTGCCGGTGCCGGATTGGAGCGGCTTTAGCGAATTCAGATTCGATATTTACAGCGAATTCGAGCTTCCTGTGGAAACTCAGGTAAAATTTGTTTCTTATGACGGCGCAGACACCAGTTATGAAGGCGAAAAAAATGATGAAGCGGGCGACGAATATTCTGTTTATGCGAGTCAAACGATTCCTTCAAAAAAACAGTATACCGTCAGAATTCCTTTGAGCAAAATTACAGAAAGTAAAACCAGCCCGGATTTGTCAAAAATGAGGAAATTCAGGGTGAATTTTATATCAAAAACCGACGGGATTGTTTATATCGATAACATCAGACTGGCAAGAGATAAAACAAAGAAGTAAGTATTAAATTAAATTTCTGTCAGAAAGTATGACAAAGCAGCTGTTAATAATGAAAGAAGTTTAGCGCGCTTGTTGAGGTTTTCAAGCGGAATAAGGAAACGGTTATGAAAAATATCGGAACTATCAGGTTGTTTGGCATTCTTTTATGTTTGGGCGTAATGTATGTTTGCGCGGAGGAAGGCCTAGCCGGCAAGTATCCGGGGGACGCGGGCATCGATAAAGATTCGGATGTGGTTTTTGCGGAGGATTTTGAAAAAGGAAACCTCGGAGATGTTTTGAGTAACTGGACTGACAGCGGAGAAACAGGAGACATGACCTTAGCTGCGGACGTGCCGCCCGGAAGCTCCGGCTCCAAGTCTCTTCAGATGGGCTCAGATATTAATAAAGCTCCCTATCTGTACAAGGCCTTCTCTCCCGGATTTGACGATAAGATATATGTAAGATATTACGTAAAATATTTTTCCGGAGGGAAATTTCATCATACCTGCTGCCGGATAGGCTCCTATAATCCGTATTCGGGTACGCCCAACCCTTTCGGCTGGGGAACAGGAAAGAATCATCCTAACGGTAATCAGGGTTTTGAAGTGGACCCGGAGCCGTGTGAAACCAGATATAAAACCATTGACAGCTCGCCAAAATTTGATTTTTATGTTTACTGGATGGATATGAAGCCCTGCAGAGGCGGTAAAGAATGGTATGGAAATATGTTGTTAAACGACGGCAGTGCCAGAATAACCCCCGGAAAATGGACCTGCATTGAGACCATGATAAAATTAAATAAGCCGGGAGGCAAAGACGGGGAGCTTATTTTATGGATGGACGGAAGGCAGATAAAAAAAATAGGAAATATGAGATGGAGGACGGGCGCGGCGGTTAAGATTAACTGGATACGTCCTTTAAACTATGTTACTGAAAGTCCCGGAGGGAGAGTCGCTTTTGATGATTTAGTTGTGGCAAAAAGTTACATCGGGCCGATCGAGTTTAACCCGCTGGATTCCATAAAGCTGTATTCGGGGCCTTTTTATAAAGGCGGGTTTGTGAGATTCAAGGGCCTGCCCTCCGCTTCTATTACTATTAAAATATTTGACGAATCGGATAAGCTTGTTCAGGATGTTTCAAACCGGATTGGAGATATGTTTTGGAACGGCAAGGATTCAAAAGGGGATTTGGCGGAACCGGGCAAATATAAGGTACGGATAGCCGACAAGAAGAAGCATGAAAAAGTGTTTGAAATTGAATTGGTTGAAAAGAAAAAATAAGTTTTTTGAAAAGGAGTTAAGGGCTTAATGCGCAGCTTTTATGAGGGAAGGGAAGTTAAAGAAAAATTGGGGCCGGCATTTAAGAATATACTGCTTATTTCAGCGTGTATTTTTATCTGCGTGAATTTAAGGGCAGTTCCTCTTCCCGGTCCTAAGGCAAAAATAGCGGAAAAGGATTGTTACGGATATTATGAAGTCCCATACGTTGAGGAGACGCCTCCTCCGTCTTTGAAGGACGCCGATAAAAACAGGGGTTTCGTTTTATTCGTTAGAAGTTATATGGAAAGGATATACCGCGAAACCGTTCCGAAACAAAAAGAGATTGTAAACTTCTCGTCTGTTTCTCTGGCTTTAGGCGAATATGAGCCGGTGCAAATCGGGATATATCCGTTAGTCGATTTAAAAAGCGTTAAATTTACAGCTTCCGATTTGGTCGCTGCCCAAGGCAATAAAATAGACAAGAGTAATATTGATATAAAAGTTATAAGGTATCTTTGCCGGCCGGTGGGCGCCTCGTATATGAACAATATGATGGTAATTCCCAAGACAATCGAAAAGATGGAAGAAATTGATATTAATAGAGGTGTAACAAGGGGTTTATGGATTACTGTAAAAGCTCCGTTTGAGGCAAAGCCGGGAAAGTATAAAACAGATATAACGCTTTCTTCTGCCGAAAAACAGTCCGGGGTTTTTGAGCTGGAAGTAGAAGTATTGCCTTTTGAGATTAAAGCAAACCCCAAAAACATTTATTGTACGGCTATGACCTATGAATTTAAAAGGCTTTGGGAGTTGAAGGATAAAAAACTTATTAATAAGACCTGGGAGATCGCCGGGAAATTATTTGCTGATATGAAAGAACACGGGATGACCACCGTTTCCCCGGAATCCCAGCTGAACTATGAGGAGAAAGACGGGCATCCGTCAATTACGGATCTAGAGGCGGTTTTGAAGCTGCATAAGAAAATAGGATTTTCACACCCTGTAATTTACTATTTTGGGCCCATGTTAAAAACCGCCAAGGCTAAGAATTTTGGCAGTATCCGGGAGTATAATCCGAAGAAGCACCCGGAAAGGGCAAAAAAAATGGCGGAGTATTATACTGCCTTCTGCAAAAAGAACGGATATCCCGGAGTAATGTTGTTTCCGGTGGATGAACCCGGCTTAGCTGACGGGTTGCTTCCCGGAGATCCGTCGGATAAAAGGCAAAAAATAGCGCTTGAATTGTGCAGGGCCATAAAAGAAGGAGGGGGAGAAACTTGTTTGATTTTTAATTCGAAAGCAGTTGAAATTCTGGGAGATATTGCTGATACCTGGATACTCTCGGGATTAACAGCGGAGACTGTTAAACTGGCCAGAGAGAAAGGAAAAAAAGCCGGGTATTATCCGAATGCCGCAGTAATGGGAAACGGAACTGTTGAATCAAGGTTGTCTTTTGGTTTCTATCCCTGGGCATTTGATCTTGATGCTGTAACTCCGTGGACAAATACTCTTTCTCCGTTTAGAGCGCCGGGGGATTTTTTAAGGAAAGGAGAAGGAAAATACAGGGTTATAGACGGCTATCTGGGCATGGACGGCAAACCAATAACAAATATCCAATGGGAGCTGGTCAGAGAAGGAATAGACGATGCAAAATACCTGTATACGCTTGAAACCGCGCTTAGGGAAGTAAAGAAGACCGAATCCAATCCGGCAGCGGTTAAAGAAGCGGAGGATTTTCTTTTTGCCTTGAAAAAAGAGGCTGAGACAAGTTTAAAAGGACCGTTTGACCATTTTCGGACCGGAGAGCTGCTGGAACAGCCGGTCTGGAAACCTGCTAAGTTTGAAGAAACAAGGAAAAGAATGGTCGAACTTGTCAGGAAACTAAAGCTCCTGTAATTATTAAAGTAACTTATTACGGGCAAAAAACAGACAGGAAAAGCTGTTTTAATTATTAAAATTTTAGGCGGTTAGAGGAGGGTAAATGTTTAAGAAAATATTGGCTGTGTTTGGTGTTGTTCTGCTGCTCGCGTCATATGCTCAGGCAAAAGACGAGGTGATTGAATCGTTTGAGGACGAGGCTGACCTGGATTTGTGGATGGCGGATGACGGTGTGGAGCTTGTGTCCGAAAACGCAACTGAAGGGGCCAAGAGCGCGAAAGTAGAGTATAAAGCTGATTTGAAAGAGGAAAGAAGGTTTTGCATCAGTGATCAGAAATTCGGAAGCTTGTTTAATCCGGATTGGAGTACTTATAAGTCTATGAAAGTCGATATTTTTAATGATTCTGACAAAGAAGGGTTAATGCAGATAAGGATTAAAAGTAATGAACATATGAAAAAATGGGGCAAGGCGTACAAATTACCCTCTAAAAAACAAATTACAATAGAGGTGACAATGAAGGAGTTAAGTGATAAAATCAACTTAAATGAAATTAATTATCTGGGCT
>JAZDIO010000083.1:0-4138 GCA_043804965.1 Candidatus Firestoneibacteriota bacterium
GGTGAAACATTATATCTTTTAATAAATTATAAGCGAAAGTTAAAGTTTTGTCAATGAATATAAAAAAATTATTCTGAGGTGCTTGACAAAATGATACAACTGCGGTATCATAATGCCGGAGGATTTATGCTGATAATGAGGAGTACTGATTATGCGGTCCGGGCTTTAAAATACCTTGCGGAGAAAGGCGAAGAAGCGTCTGCAGCGGAGCTTACGAAACAGTTGAAAATACCCTGGCCTTTTATGAGAAAAATAATGCAATTGCTGGGAAAAAACGGTTTTGTAAAATCAAGCAAAGGTCCCGGAGGCGGGTTTATTCTTCTTAGGAAGCCGGAAGAGGTGTTTCTTATTGAGCTTATTAAGCTGTTTCAGGGGCCGGTTTGTCTGAATGAATGCGTCTTTAAAAAGAAAATATGTGTTAACAAAAGCAGTTGTTTTTTAAGTAAAAAGCTTGGGGAAATAGAAGAGTATGCATATCTGGTGCTTTCAAGAATTAATCTGAAAGAAATAATAGAAGGCGGAAGGAATTACGGGGATATGAAAAATAATTAAAGATGAAGGCGGTCCGGTTAAGCCTATAGACAATCTTCCCCTGTTATGATAAAATTAGTTAAGTAATTTGAACAGCAGTAGTTTTAAAGGTTTTTTACGGGTTTTTTAACAAAGGACAGAATTCAAAAAGCTGATAATGTCGAGGATATCTCTGAAAAAGACTTGGGCAGTATTAATAAGCCGGTTTTCACCATAAAGAAATAAAGGAGGAGTTATGGTCAAAGTATTAGTAGCTGACGATAATGCCGATACCCTGGAGGTATACAGTACGGTGATAACGGATCTGGGTTATGAGTGTATTGAGGCGTGCGACGGCCTGGATGCTTTAAAAAAGATAACGCCGGATATAGATGTTGTGATTTTGGACGTTGTAATGCCAAAAATGTCCGGATACAACCTGCTAAGAAAAATAAGGGACAATGAGCAAACAAAGTACATACCTACTATTCTGATTACAGGAGTTGACGGAGAAGAAGCCGTAAGAAAAGGCATTGAGCTGGGCGCCAGTGATTTTATCAGCAAACCGGTAGATGTCGGCATTTTAAAAGCCAAACTGCACAATATTCTGATCACAAAAAAATACTACGATGATATTGCAAAAGAAAATATGTCCTTATTAGATAACCATGAAAGCAAGATGAAAGAGCTTCAGGGGATTTCGCATATGCTTAAAAACGCAAATCTTGAGATCATTTTTAAGCTTAATAAAGCTTGCGATTACCGGGATGATGAGACAGGCAACCATATTAAAAGGATGAGCGAGTATTCAAAATTGATCGCGGAAGCAATAGGCCTGGATGAAAAAGAAAGCGATCTTATTAAGTACGGCTCAACTTTGCATGATATCGGCAAAATCGGAATCTCTGACGGGATACTCTTAAAAAAGGGCAAACTTGAAGTTTTTGAATTTGAAGAAATGAAGAAGCATACAATCATAGGGGCGATGATCCTTTCCGGATCTACCGGCGGGGTTATTAAAGCTGCCGAACATATAGCGCTTACGCATCATGAAAAATTTGACGGTTCCGGATATCCCAAGGGGTTGAAAGAAGAAGAAATACCGCTTTTTGGCAGAATAGTTTCCGTTGCGGATGTATTTGACGCTTTAACAACAAAAAGGCCGTATAAAAAAGCTTTTCCTGTTGAGCATGCTTTGGAAATAATAAAAGAGAGCACAGGAAAACAATTTGACCCCGGGGTCGTGAAGGGACTGCTTTTAAATATGGACAAAATCCTGAAAGTAAAAAATGAGTTTGAAAAAGCGGGATGCATTGTAAGGGACTGGAGCGAGATACATAATAGCGACCTGAATCAATACAGCCTGTTTTGAAAAGCAGCAAACGCAGATAAGAAATTTTTCGGATTTTAATTTTAGTTTACCCTGCTAAACAGTCAACCCCTCTTAAAACTATCTAAAGGTCCTTATTTCTTCTTTGGGTTTTCTAACTTTGTCGCGGAGCGGCTGGTCGGGATATCCTACCGGCACGATAATATCAATTTTTGCGGATTTTGGAAGGCCCAGAACTTTCTTTAGCGGAGTCTCGTTAAACCAGCCCATCCAGCAGGTGCCCAGACCCAGCTCCGCGGCCTGCAGAATGAAATGTTCTACTGCGGCACCGAGGTCTATAAGATAAAATCTTGTATCCCTGATTAGAGTGCCCATTTTTGCCGTAAAATTCCCTTTTTCAGAGAGGACAACGACAAGCACGGGCGCTTTTTTTCCGAAGGCGTTGGAGGCATACGGTCCCGAAAACGCCGCCTTACAGGCTTTTTCTTTTAAGGCAGGGTCGTCAATCACGATAAACTTCCAGGGCTGGGAGTTGCACGCGGAAGGGGCGAGACGGGCCGCTTCCAGGCAGAGCTCCAGTTTTTCCCTTTCTACGTTTTTATCCGCGAACTTTCTGCAGGAATATCTGTTCTTTACCAGACCGATAAAATTCATAAGTATATTTTAACACAGTACCTGGCTGTAAAGAAAGTATTTTAGCCCGATTGTCAAAAATAAATAATACCCTAACGCTGAAAACTCATCATATTTCCAGATGTATTATAATCGGATGTATTGCAATATGCGCAAACGCTTGACAAGAGCAGATATATATTGTAAGATATATTAATACCGTATGAGTATGCGGTTTTATGGCGGAAAAAGTGCTTTTATCTTATTTTTATTGATATTAAAAGGTGTTTTCATAAATTTAAGCAGTAACTGCCGGCAGAAAAATGGAACGAGGCGCATTTTGAGAGGGGCAGGAAAAATGTTATTGAGCAAACATTAAAATTGCTGAAAAAATCTTTTTTACGGAGCCGTAAGATTATGGATGATCATAAAATACTGCCCAAGTATGTGCAGCTGAAAAATCTATTGAAGAAAAAGATAATCAATAAAGAGATAGTTTCCGGGAAATTTCCCAGGGAAGCGGAATTACGCGCCAAGTACGGGCTGAGTATTTGCACCATAAAAAGAGCGTTAAGGGAGCTGGTTAAAGAAAAGTATATTAAACGCGAGCAGGGAAGAGGAACGTTTGTGATTTACGACAGCAGGAAAGAGGCACGGAAATTGACAAAAACGCTCAACTTTCTTTTTTACAGGACTGCTTCAGAGTTTGAGCAGGATGAATTTTATGTGGGGCTGTTCGAAAAGATTGAATATTTTTCGGGCATTAAAGGATACAAGGTTATTTTTACCAGCATATATGATGCTTTTACAAAAAATATTGCGGTCCCGGAAATTATAAAAGGGGGAAAAATAGACGGTTCTTTTTTAATCATGATAGAAGACAGGGTAATAAAAGAAATAGACAGGTTTAACATCCCGTTTGTCGCGGTTGATTATTATTCAGAGCACGGTTATGACTTTGTGACAAGTGATAACGTAAACGGAGCAAAAGAGGCGACAAGGTATTTAATTGATCTGGGGCATGAAAAAATCGGTTACGTAACCTGGCTGCGCTCTTATATTGAAGACTGGCCGAATTCTGCGGCCAGAATGTCGGGATACAGCCAGGCTCTTGAGGAACGGGGCCTCAGGGTTAACCCCCAGTTTGTAAGGAAGGTGTCGGGAGAGCTTTCACATAAATTTATTGTGGATGATTTTATAAAGAACGGGGTTACCGGTATTGTCTGTTTTACAGATTCAATAGCGCTCCTTTTAATTAAAAAAATCAAAGAAAGAGCTTTGAATGTTCCTGAAGATATGAGCGTCATTGGGTTTGGAGACTGCAAGGAAGGGAGAGATGATAAAATAAGATTAACTACTGTTAAAATGGATATAGACGACATGGCGCAGAAGGCAGTTGATATGTTAGTAAGTAAAATCGAAGGAAATCATATGGGCCGCAACAAAATAGTGCTTCCGACAAAATTAATAATAAGGGGCTCCTGCAAAGAGATGAATGTTGGCGCGAAAGCGCTGAATTAAAAACTGTCCGGCGGATTGGCTGATAAAATGAAAAAAAACTATAAAATAGAGAGGGATTTTATAAAGAGACTGGCGGTTCCCTGGTTTTATATTATTTTATTTGTAATATTTCCTGTAATTGCCTTTACCGCGCCTGTTACAATTTATACCGGGACGCCCTATACC
>JAZDIO010000084.1:0-12396 GCA_043804965.1 Candidatus Firestoneibacteriota bacterium
ATGTTCTTCTGCTGTTGAAAACTTCAAAGGATCCGGAAGACTGCTATAGTCTACACCATCAATTACCCAAGCTTCTTCAAACCACCAGTAATCAGGATTGCTGTCATCATAAGCGTAATATACGTCTATAGGTTCGTTAACCAAAGGCATGTCATTACCAATGATTACATAGTCGGTGTCCGGACATCCATACGCCATGCCTATCCCAATCAAAACAGTTGAAAATACAAAAAATATGATACTTTTAATTATTTTCATCTTCGTTTTTCTCCCTATTCCCTTTTATTTCTACTTTTTCATTTTCTAATAATATCGTGATTATATTTTCATTATTTAAAAGCAACCCAACTTTATCATTATACATCTTGCTGCTTACATTTGGCAACCCTTTTTCCACCTGGTTCTTTTAGACAATTCATCCGCTATTTTACTACTGGAATAATGCTGTTTTTTTCATTATTTTCCAGCAGAATATCTTTTTCTTTTATTTTCGATTTTTGTCATCTTAGAGAGCAAATTTTTCTCCAAGATAAAATTCTTTTGCTTTTTTATCCGTTGAAAGCTTCCTGGCATCCCCTGAAAGAAGTATTCTGCCTTCATACATTATATAGGCCCTGTCGGTAACCGAAAGGGTTTCCCTGACATTGTGATCCGTAATGAGAATTCCAAGTCCCTTCTTTTTTAACTGAAAAATAACCTGCTGTATGTCGGCAACGGTAATAGGATCTATACCGACAAAAGGCTCATCCAAAAGAAGAAAGGAAGGATTCGTAACGAAAGCCCTTGCTATTTCCACTCTTCTTCTTTCCCCGCCGGAAAGCGTATATGCCATATTTTTTCTGAGCTTTTTTATGCCAAATTCTTCAAGCAACCGGTCCAGCTGCTTCTTCTTTTCCATATCAGTCAAATCAAGTGTTTCCAGTATTGCCAGTATATTATCCTCCACGGTCAATTTTCTGAAGATCGAAGGCTCCTGAGGCAGGTACCCTACCCCGTATTTAGCTCTTTCATAGGTTGGACACTTGGTAACATCCATTGAACCGATATAAACCGTTCCCGCATCCGGCTTTATAAGACCTACAATCATGTAAAAAGTAGTACTCTTTCCCGCGCCGTTTGGCCCGAGTAATCCGACAATCTCGCCCTTGTTAACTTCAATATTAACTCCGTTAACAACATAGCGCTTCTTATATTTTTTTGCAAGCCCTTCAGTTCTTATCAACATTTGTCTTCTCTTCAGGATATATCCTGGCGGTGACGTTTTCATCGGCTATAAGCTTTCTTTGTTTAATAAATATCAAAATCTTCTCCCCTTTATAAGTGTTAAAGCCTTTTTTCACTTCCGGCTTGCCTTCCAGGATTATTATATCCTGAATCTTATCGTAATCGGCATTACCGCAATTAATCAAAATATCATCGCGCTTTATTTTTACCGAACCGCTCACAACAGCCCTTTCTCCGCCGTTTAAGACATCCACAACATCGCCTCTGATATCCGTCTTAACGCCGTCCTTATCCGTCATGAACAGGACCGCATCCTTTTTCATCAAAAGCTGCTCCGTATCTTTCAAATACTCAGTATAACCGCCGGTTATTTCAACCTGTTTGCTTCCACTCCAGAAAAAAACATTTTGTTCCGCAACTATCTTATTTCCTCCCGGTAAAAGTACAAGTTTCTCCGCTTTTAAAATATTTCCGGAATGTTTAAGGACAACATTTCCTTTGTAAGTAACTTCTTTTGTTTTGCTGTTACCTGTAACAGATTTCGCGGTAATTGCCAGAGGAGTTTCTTTGTTAATCTTCATCTCTGCCGCCAAAACAGGGATAATGCCGGCAAATATGACCAGGACAGCAACAGTCTTCTTCATTTATTTTTCTTTTCCTTAAAAGCATCCAAGTTCAAAATTCTCGTACTGACTTTTTTTAAAGTAACATTCTCCAGCATAAGGTCCGACTCCATCCCCACGCCTTCCATAATATTACCACCTCTTACAATTTTCACATACTCATTAGTTTCAAGTTTGCTCCTGGCGCTATACCAGGTAAGACTTGAGGTTTCCAGTGTAGAACCATCCATTGTTGTCATTACCACATTCCCCTTTACGTCTATATCATTAGTATCAGTTTGAATAACACCTGTATCAGACTTTAAATTTGCAATCTCTTTATCCTTATCATAATACCTTGTTTTCACATTAAAAAACCTGATCCTTTTTTCTTTCGGATTTATAGAGGCCGCAGCAGCATCTATTTCATATTTCTTTATTCCCAGCTCCGTCTGCACCATATGAAAACCCCGCATGGTTACAACCTCTCTGGATTTATCAGAAAGGGAGGCTCTTCTCTCAGACTCACTGCAGCCGGTAACAACTAAGATTAAGATAACTATAAAAATAGACTTTGCCAAGGTTATTCTACCTGTTTAATTTCAAAAGATCGTGAAGATGAATAATTCCGACAGGGCGATTATCCTTTCCCGTCACCAACAGAGTGCTTATCGATTTTATTTCCGTCATTCTTACAGCTTCCCCAACCAGAGCCTCTTTACTGATCGTCCTGGGATTTTTGGTCATAATATCACGGGCTGTTTTCTTCATAATATTCCTGTCAGAAGAAAGATGCGTTCTTAAATTTTGATCGGTTATTATGCCTGTTAACTTTCCTTTATTATCCACCACACAGGTGCATCCCATTTTTTTTGAAGTCATTTCATAAATAACTTTTTTCATATTAACCTTTTCGGCTACAACCGGAACTTCGCTGCCTTTGCGCATTATATCTCCAACTTTTTTCAATTTTCTCCCTAAACTGCCGCCGGGGTGAAGAAGAGCATAATCCCGCCTGTTAAAGCCCCTTTTAATCAGAAGAACTACAGCCAGGGCATCTCCCATCGCAAGCTGAGCCATGGAAGAAGCAGTCGGCGCCATACCCAGGGGGCAAGCTTCTTCCTTTACTGAAACATTCAGGCATATATCGCTGTTTTTTGCCAATTCAGATTCCATATCTCCGGTCAAAGCAATCAGTTTCGCTCCGATTCTTCTGATTGCCGGAAGTATTTCAAGTAATTCTTTCGACTCTCCGCTCAGGGATAAGGCAATAACGACATCGGAACTCAAAACTGTCCCCAAATCCCCGTGAAGTCCGTCCGCAGTGTGAAGAAACAGCGCAGGCGTGCCGGTTGAAGCCATTGTCGCTGAAATCTTCCTGGCTATTATACCTGATTTTCCGATGCCGGTCACAATAACCCTGCCCCGGCATTTATAAAGAAGGTTAACCGCTTTTAAGAAGTTTTTATCTACACTTTTCGCGATAGCTGCCACAGCTTTGGACTCTATACTCAGAACTTCTTTAGCTTTTGCAAGCAGATATTTATTATCGGCCATTTTCTAACCCCTTACAACTTTATATATTTTTTTTGCCTTTTCAAGAAGCGCTTTCAGCTTATTAAGAGGCAGCATAGAAGACGCGTCGCATAGTGCATTTCTACAATCAGGATGTGTTTCTACAAAAAGGCCCGCGCTGCCGGCGGCTATACCAGAAAGAGCCATAGGCATTATCATTTCAGGGGTTCCTCCTCTTTTATCCTTACTGGTAAAACCGGGGATTCGAACCGCATGAGTGACATCAAATATAACAGGATAACCGTAAGCTTTCATAATAGTAAAAGCCCGCATATCGGTAATCAGGGTACTGTAACCAAAAATAGAGCCGCGTTCGGTTATTATTATTTTTTTATTTCCGGTAGATTCTACTTTAGTAATAATTTTCTTCATATCCCAAGGAGACAGGAACTGAGCTTTTTTTATATTTACCACTCTGCCGGTATTCGCAACTTTTAAAGTCAGGGTTGTCTGCTGGCAAAGATACGCCGGAATTTGAATAATGTCTGCAACTTCAGCTACAGCGTCAACCTCGCTACGGCAATGCACATCCGTAAGGATAGGAACTCCGGTCTTATCTTTCACTTTTTGAAGTATTCTAAGACCTTCCCTCAGTCCCGGGCCTCTGTAATTCTCCACTGCCGTTCTATTTCCCTTATCATAAGACGCTTTAAAAATAAACGGCACCTTCAATTCGGCGGCTATTTTCTTTATTTTTTTTGCAACAGAAAGGCACATCTCTTCCGACTCAATAACACAAGGCCCGGAGATCAATATGAACTTCCCTTTATTTGCTTTGTAATCAAAACCTGTCATTTATTTTTTCCTCTTTTTACCCTGAGACTGTTTCTCTTTTTTAAAAAGCGCTGCCTTGACAAAATCCGCGAACAACGGATGCGGAGATAACGGTCTGGATTTAAATTCCGGATGAAACTGAACGCCGACAAACCAGGGATGTTCAGCTATTTCAACAATCTCAACCAAACCTCCATCGACTGTTGTTCCCGCAAGTTTTAACCCTTTGGCTTTCAAGGCCTGTCTGTATTCATTATTAAACTCATATCTATGCCTGTGCCGTTCAGAAATGGCTTCTTTCCCGTAAGCTTCATAGGCTTTTGAACCCTTAGTAAGCTTGCAATCCCAGGCTCCAAGCCGCATGGTCCCGCCCATATCCGTCACATTACGCTGACTGTCCAAGAGAGATATAACTTTATATTTGGTATTCTGATCAAATTCCGTACTGTTCGCGCCTTTTAAACCGAGTACATTTCTAGCGTACTCTATCACCGCGCACTGCATACCGAGGCAAATACCAAAAAACGGGAATTTTTCTTCTCTCGCATATCTTACTGCTTCTATCTTTCCTTCTATTCCTCTCCCTCCAAAACCGCCGGGAACAAGTATTCCTGTTACATCTTTTAACGCCGCCTTAGCGCCATTCTTAATGATAGAATCCGCTTCTATCCATTGAAGGTTAACCCTGGCGTCATTCGAAATTCCGGCATGAACAAAAGCCTCTATAATACTTTTGTAAGCATCCAGAAGCTCGACATATTTTCCGACTATGCCGATATTAACAGTTTTTGACGGATGAATAACTTTTTCAACTGCTTTTTCCCAAGTGGAAATATTCTGCTTACCGTATCGCAGATTTAGTAATTTCATAAGAATTATATCCAGCCCGTCTTCTTTAAGCATCAAAGGCAGTTCATAAACAGATTGAGCATCCAGGTTCTGAATTACACCTTCCTCTTCTACATTACAGAATAACGCCAGCTTGCTCCTGACTTCTTTTGTGAGAGGCCTGGAAGACCTGCAGATTAAAATATCCGGCTGAATACCGATACCTCTTAACTGCGCAACGGAATGCTGGGTGGGTTTCGTTTTAAGCTCACCGGCTGTGCTTATATGCGGCACCAGAGTGACATGGATATAAGCAACATTCTCCTTCCCGACATCTTTTCTGAACTGCCTTATAGCTTCAAGAAACGGAAGGGATTCTATATCTCCGACAGTTCCTCCTATTTCAATTATGGCAACATCAACATCTTTATCTTTTGTCACTTTCAGAATACGCTCTTTGATTTCATTAGTTATATGAGGAATGACCTGAATGGTCTTGCCGAGATATTCGCCTTTTCTTTCCTTGGTGATGACAGAGAAATAAATCTGGCCGGCAGTCACATTATTGTCTTTGGTCAGGTTCGCGCTTGTAAACCTTTCATAATGCCCAAGATCAAGATCCGTCTCTGCGCCGTCATCGGTGACAAAAACTTCACCGTGCTGATAAGGGTTCATCGTTCCGGGGTCTACATTTATGTAGGGGTCAAATTTCTGGAGAGTGACTTTCAGGCCTCTTGATTCGAGCAAGCATCCTATGGACGAACTCGTAATGCCTTTTCCCAGCGACGATACAACCCCTCCGGTTACAAAAATGTATTTTGCCATTTCCTCTCCTTATCCTTATTTTTCAAATATTATTAGTAGAATCGCCTGTTTCTTCTATAATTAGTATTATATCACAAACAAAACTAAAATTTAATGACTAAGTACTAATGACTAATTACAATTTATTGAAAGTGACAAACACCTACCGCTATATAATTTAATTGCTCTGACACATCGATGGCGGTTCTTTGCCATCTTACCGTAAATAGTCATTAGTCACTAGTCATTTGTCATTATTTTTTATATTTTTCACCACTTTCTTTAAATCCGCTTCTGTATCAACCGGAACGGTGTCAAATTTTGTCTCAACCGTAATGATTTTATATCCATTTTCCAAAACCCTAAGCTGCTCAAGTTTTTCCGTTTTTTCCAGTTTTGACTGCTTCAGCGCAACGTACTTCAAGAGAAAATCCTTCCTATAAACATAAACCCCTATATGCTTCAGAAAATACTTAAAGTTTTCCGCTCTGGCCTGAGATGGTATAGCAGACCTGGAGAAATACAAGGCATTTCCGTCTTTATCAACCGCAACTTTTACTATATTTGAGTCCCTCATCAGCTTTTTATCCGAAACCCGGCAAACCAGCGTACTCATAACAAGCTTTTTGTCCTTTATAAGCGGTAAAACCGCCTTATCAAGCATCTCAGGACGAATTAAAGGTTCATCCCCCTGAATATTCACCACTATATCCGCCTTTATGTTTTTAACCGCCTCCGCAATCCTATCCGTACCGCTTTTATGCCTTTTCGAAGTCATTATCGCTTTCCCGCCGAAGCTTTTAACCACGTCGTAAATTCTTTTATCATCCGTAGCAATATAAACATCCGATATCAGCTTCGCCTTTTTCGCCTGCTTCCAGACCCACCAGATCATAGGCTTCCCCATAATATCAGCAATAACTTTTCCAGGAAAACGGGTAGCCCCGAGACGAGCCGGTATTACGCCGATTATTCTCATATAGCTCCTCCAAAAAACAAACTCGAAATAACCAACAAAAAGATAAACCTAAAATATCTCTTTTTTCATGCAAGAATTACTAAAATTCAATTATTTAAAATCCTTATTCCTTCACTATAATAATGGAAGCAACTTTTGTTTTGCCTCATCAAATGCTTTTAACCTGTTCTTTAAGTTTTTTTATCATTCCAGGGAGAAGGCTCCAGTAGCTTTTAGGCAGAAATACTTTGAGTTCTCCTGTAAGAGCTCCTTCCTTGTATTCTTCCAACATTTTCAATATTTCTTTTTTTAACGCAACTACCTGTTCAGGCGCTATCCTGCTCCTGATAATATAATAAAGATCAAACAGGTCTCTGGGTTTTTTTCTAAAAAGCAAGGCCTGAAGTTTTTCCTTTACAAGTGTCCGACTATCCAGGGCTAATAAGGTATAAGGCGGAAACAGCTCCGAAGCTATCAAATGCGGCTCCATCTTGAATATGGTGTTTTTGGGGCGGGTAGAAATATTTAATTCTAACCTTGCCTTATAAGACAGCAGGACAATTTCACAAATAGCAAGGAAACCTCCGGAAGTTTCTTTTGCTTCAAGAGTTTTTACCGGCATATTCTCTTTTTCAACTTCTTTCAAGACAGAAGAAAGAAGCTGTTTGATGGAGAATGCCTTTAGTCCTGTATCCGCCGTAAAATCAAGATCTTCAGAAAATCTTGGACTATTGAATACTATCCTTAACGCTGTCCCGCCTTTAAAAGCAAGATCTTCAGCATTTTTTTGCAAATATAACACGGAAAGGAATAAATTTTGAAAATATTCTCTGGCTATATTCAGCTCCGAGGTCTGGTATTTTACCGCAAATTCTTTGATTGCATTTTCAGAAAGCATTTAAGCTCCATTTCAGGAAATTACTGTTAGCGAACAACCTGATATATTTTTTTACCAGAACTTTTTTATATTTTTTCGGATTCAATCTTTCAGGCTTTTTGGTTTTTTTCAAAAACACAAAATACAATTGATCGGCAAGAGCTTTTTCAGGCTCGGCTATCAGCACCGTATTGCCGCCGATTTTAACGGGTTTATAACCGCCATATGCCTCTTTTTTTATCTTTCTGTATGAGAATTCACGGCCGAGAGAACTAAAGTTACGGGTTATTTTAGGCGTAGCCGAAGTGAGTGTATAGACCGTTTCGGAAATTATCCCATAATATGAAAGAGCTGTTTCGAATGATATATAGGAAGGAGCGTAAAGCTTATTTGCAAGGAGGAAGGAATCGGGTTCATGATCACCCTTTAGCGTATAAAACCCGTTTCTAAGCTTTACCAGCACGCCGTGTTTTTGATAACGCCAGATCAATTTTCTTAAGGCACTCTCGGTCACTCCTAAATATCTTTTAATATCTGAGGCCGTAAACACGCCTGACTTCCCCAGTTTATTATATAGTTCCAGTGCTTTCATTTATATCCCCTATATGTCCTAAATCTAAAACAGTATATAACAAATAACCCGGGATGTCAATTATTATTTCATTGAATTGTCATTCGTCATTTGTAATTTGTAATTCGTACTTTTCACTTCAGTATTTCTCCCGTCTTACTGGACCAAAGCAGCAAGTCCAGCTCGTCAAAATCTACTTTTATTCTCTCTGCGAATTTTTTAAATTTATCCTCAGCCTCCAGATATTTTCCCCTGGTATTAACTGGTTTCACTTCTTTTATTATACCAAATTCACATAGACATCGTAAAATGTGCTTATCCATTATTCCATAACCCTTAATCCCAATGTTACGCAGAAAATGACTGGCTTCTTTATAACCGATACCCCTAATACCTTTGCTTTTTGCAAAAAAATCCCTGAGTGCTTCTTTATTTTCAAAAGACTTTATGAGTTTTTTCATCTTTAAACCGTAATTTTCCCGTAAAAATTCCCGGGTATGCACAATATATGCCGGCCGTATCTTCCAAAACCTGTAATGCCCCTTAACAGCCTTTTGCAATTCGCTAACACTCCCTTTCAAAAGAATAGGCCTTATCCTTTCAATACAGTTATACCCCATTTTCGCCGAAGCATTCGCGGTAAAAATACAAAAACAAAGTTCCTCAAATATACGCCTGTCGTCTTTTTTATATACGGCTTCAAACTCTTTAAGACGCCTTTTTATCCGTCCTTTTACACAGGAGTAATAAACAAGCAGCTCTTTAATTGTCATCGGAGAAGAAATAAGCTTTTCATCTATCTTAATTGTTTCCAACTACCCCCTCCTTTGAATACAAACCACCGGATTAGTATTTCGAATTCGCTTCAATTACTCCTTTTAAACTAAACGGATTAGCTTGGGTGATCTTTACAGAAACAAATTCTTGTTTAATTGTTTTTCCGTGTCCAACTTCTACAAATATTGGCTTATTATTATGGGTACGCCCGCTCATAACATTTTCTTTAAGAGAATCCACTTCAAGCAGAACCGGTAATATCTGCCCTATGTATTTTTCATTCACCTTCTGACTTATCCGTTTCTGAAGCTCCATTAAGGCTTTCAATCTCTCCTCCTTCACTTTCTCGGGAATATTATCTTTCATATCAAATGCTTTTGTGCCTTTTCGCGGCGAGTAAGTATAAGTATAAGCGACATCAAAAGCCGCTTTTTCATAAAGCTCCATGGTTCTTTTGAAATCCGCTTCAGTTTCCCCCGGAAAGCCCACTATAATATCACTTGAAATAGAAACAAATTTCATCCTCTTTTTTATTTCTTCTGTAATCCGAAGGTAAGCGCCGGAAGTATATCGCCTGTTCATCAGTTTCAAAATACGGTCAGAACCGCTTTGCACGGGAAGATGAAAATGAGGACAGATTTTCTTTGAGGAGGCAACAGTTTCTATCAACTTCAGCGGAATATCTTTCGGATGAGAAGTCCAAAAACGTATCCAGAATTCTCCTTTTACGGCATCTACGGCTTTTAACAGGCCTGAAAAATCATGACTTTTTTCGGCAGGAAAATCCTTTCCATAGGTATTTACATTTTGCCCTATAAGGTTTATCTCTTTATAGCCTTCTGCCGCAAGTCTTTCCGCTTCAGGAAGAATACTTTCAAAAGGCCTGCTCACTTCCCTTCCTCTTACATAAGGGACCACACAATAAGAACAGAAAGAATTACATCCCTTGCTTACAGTTACCCAGGCGTTTTTCTTACTGTCTCTTTTAATCAGAGCATCAACTTCCCAGTCCTCTTTCCCTGCTCCCGTTGCGACTGCCGGAACGTTTCCGGAAATAACTTTTTCAACATACTCGTCAATACACCGTTCATAAGCAGGTCCGATGATAAAATCTATATCAGGGAACTTTGCACATAAGCGCTTCCCTTCCTGCTCCGCAAGACAACCGATTATTCCATAGTAAACGCGTTTTTCGTTTTTTCTTTTATATGCCGCAAACATCCCAAGCTCGCTTCGCGCCTTTTGCGCCGCCAGTTCACGGACAGAACAAGAATTTACCAGACAAATATCAGCTTTTTCATAAACATCCACCCTGCTCAGCCCTGCCTTATTTAAAATACCGGCAACGAGCTCGGAATCATACTGATTCATCTGGCAGCCAAAAGTATGGATGAAAAACTTTTTATTCAAAAAACGCTCCTCTTCTAAATTTAATTAATTTGCAGCATAGAACTAAAATGCCCGCTTTTTGGTCCCAGGTTCCGGGTGATAGGGGCTAGAGCCCAGCACCCTTTTTTTCAATAAAAAACCCGCCCTGCCGTTTTTGGCAAAGCGGGTTGTATACTCGGATTAAAATGAAATTAACGTTTACTAAACTGGAATCTCTTTCTTGCGCCTGCTCTGCCGTATTTCTTTCTTTCCACCATCCTGGGATCTCTGGTGAGTAAACCATTCTGCGAAAGTAAGGATCTGTAATCAGGATTGTACTGTATCAAAGCTCTTGAAATACCAAGCTTTAAAGCTTCCGCCTGCCCGGTAATTCCTCCACCCTTTAAAAGCGCTATTACATCAAGCTTGGCGGTCAAACCGAGAAGTTCAAGCGGCCTTTTCACAAAAATCTGATGCACCGGTCTCGGGAAATATTCCTCAAATTTCCTTTTATTGACAGTTATCTTTCCGTCACCATCAATTAATTTTACTTTTGCAGTAGCCGTTTTACGCCTGCCAACTACTATTTTTTTCTTTTTCTTTGAAGTTTCCTGCAAGGTAGTCTCCTCCTTAAACTTTTAGAGTTCCAAGCTTTTCTCCGGCATGCGGATGCTTGTCGCCCCTGTAAGCTTTCAGTCTTTTTATCATCCTGTCTCTCAGTTTGTTTTTTGGAAGCATGCCTTTAACGGCAAGCATTATTGCTCTTTCCGGGTTTTTTTTCATAAGTATACCATAAGGGGTATATTTATCTCCGGTAGGATAACCGGAATGTGTAAAGTCAAGCTTCTGTTCCAGTTTTTTCCCTGAAAGTTTTATCTTATCAACATTAATTACAACAACAAAATCCCCGCAGTCAACATTAGGCGTATAGATAGGTTTATTCTTGCCCATAATCGCCATTGCGGCTCTGGAAGCTATTCTTCCTAAAATTTTATTGGCTCCGTCAATGACGTACCATTTCCGCACAACCTCCGCGGGCTTAATCTGAAAACTCTTCACTTTACGTTCCTCCTGTCAGACAAACTCCACAAAAACCTCATTTGAAAGAAACAGTCCTGTCCGGGTTAATTTGACTGAGCCGTTTTCTTCTTTTAGAAGTTTCGAATCCAAAAGCCTGCCATACTCTTTTTCAAATAAAATAAAAAAATCCTTACCAAACTTTTCCTTGAACCTGGTAAGGTTTAATCCTTCCAGCATCCTGAGCGCAAGAAACACTGTTTCCGATATTTCAGCCTCTTTGCTTATTTTTTGATTATGTAGTATATCATTTTTAATATCCTTTATCAATACTATATATTGATTAACACCCTCATTGTTTTTCGTCCTGTTCAGTCCTATTTTTCCCGAAGCACCGGCTCCAACACCTATATAATCCTCGTTCTTCCAATATCTTTTATTATGCTCGCATTCTTTTCCCTGCTTTGCGAAGTTTGAGATTTCATAATGCTTATAACCGGCTTTTTCAAGATAATCCTTTATAAAATAATACATATCAGCTTCCAGTTCCTCAGGCAAAGCCTTTAAAACACCTTTTTTTACCTCTTCGTTAAGAATAGTTCCTTCCTCAAAAATCAGGTTATATATAGAGATATGCTCAGGCTGTAAACTCACTGCTTCTTCAAGATCCTTCCGCAACCCTGAAAGTGTCTGGCCCGGCGCACCAAAAATCAGATCAATATTTATATTATTAAAACCTGTACTCCTTGCTATTTTATAACTTTTTAAAAACTCTTTATAATTATGCGGCCGTCCAAAAAGCGTCAGGATTTTATCATTCGCGGACTGCATTCCTATCGACAAGCGATTGACTCCTGCTTTTTTCATCATATTTAGCTTTGCAACTGTAATCGTGCAGGGATTTGCTTCTACCGTAAATTCCGCGTCTTTTAAAACATCTGACATTTCAAATATTCCGGTTAAAACTCTTTGCAGTTCCGAATACGGAAGAACCGTCGGAGTCCCTCCGCCGATAAACACA
>JAZDIO010000085.1:0-3482 GCA_043804965.1 Candidatus Firestoneibacteriota bacterium
GTCATCCTTGATAACATCCACACCGCCCAGGCCGAGTTCAAAAAGCATTTTGCCCGCGGTTTTTGGATCCATTCCGATGCAGGGCTTGAACATGGCGACCATCAGAGGCCTGCCTTGTACATTTATGAGTTTTCTCATTCCTTCTATGCCGAACTTCGGGCCTTTGAACTTTTTAACAAAAGAGCCCGGGAGGGAGATATCAAGAAGTTTTAATTTTCCGGACATAGAAATATTGCCGTACAGCGCGGTTAACACCTGCGGGATCTGTCCGTTAATATTATCGGCGGGAAAAGCAATCTTAAATATGAAAGTTCTTTCTTTTGTCCCGGCGGGAAGCGCGTCTTCATACTGGGGTACTTCGTAAACCCCGAGCACTTTGGCTGCGCAGCGGTTCCTGATTTCGTCGGTTTCTTCAGGGAGCTGTACCCAGGTTCCCGTGGATTGTTCAAGCGCAAGCGCCTCAACTTTTTTTAAAATATCCGCTGTTTCGCATTGAAGCATATAGAGTCCGGTTATATATTGGTCCCGGTCTATACCTTCGTCATTCATAAATATCTTTGGATCAAGCATAGGTTTCTCCTTTGACACTTTAAACTGTTTTGAATCAGCATTAGTTTATAATATGAAAGGAGCATAGTCAATTGTAAAAGTATACCCTGAAAAGGAAACGAAAATACCGCATAATAACAGCTAATAATTAGAATTAGAAAACACATATAAAGAAAATGCGTATTCTCTTTTGCCGTAATATGCGATAACGCAGGCGGAATCTGGGGATTATTGTGTATTTGTAAAATACTGCAATATAACTTAATATGCGTGTTATTATTCGTTGTTTATTCTGGATTTGCAGTAAACAGGCGGTTTATAATTGCCTAAATATGCTGTAAACAGCCGATTTGCAGGTTGACATAAGAACAATCAGTATGCTATTATTATCCGGCAATACAAAGGTGTATTGCAAAGTCTTAAAATACTGCAAAACGAGTATTTATTTGTCATATTTTAGGTTGAGCAAGGCAAGTTTACTGTAATTACTAAAAGTACGAAGTTGTGCTTGGACGAAGACGTCTAACCTTAAAGCAACTGTTATTTTACAGGTTAAGACGTTTTTTTTTTGAAAAATTCAAAGGGAGGAATACAAAAGATGAAAGGATATGTAAATAGCATGCTTGAAAATTTAAATAAGAAATACTATTGGGAAAAAGAATTCCTTCAGGCGGCCTCGGAAGTTCTTACTTCAATAAAAGTTCTGGTAGAATCCGATCCCAAGTATAAAGCTCAGCGGATTCTTGAAAGAGTTGTAGAACCGGAAAGAACTATAATATTCCGCGTTCCCTGGATGGACGATAAAGGCGAATTCCATGTTAATACCGGTTATAGGGTGGAGTTTAACAGCGCCCTCGGACCTTACAAAGGCGGCCTTCGTCTTCATCCCACCGTTAATCTGGGTGTTTTAAAGTTTCTTGGCTTTGAGCAGGTATTTAAAAATAGCCTGACAGGACTTTCTATGGGCGGTGGTAAAGGCGGAAGTGATTTTGATCCCAAGGGAAAATCTGATAATGAAGTGATGCGTTTTTGCCAGAGCTTTATGAGCGAGCTTTATAGGCACATTGGGGCTGATACCGATGTGCCGGCGGGAGATATCGGAGTGGGAGGCAGAGAGATAGGTTTCTTATTTGGGCAGTATAAAAAACTGAAAAATGTACACGAAGGCGTACTTACCGGAAAAAGCCTTAACTGGGGCGGAAGCTTAATCAGGCCGGAAGCTACCGGGTACGGAACGGTCTATTTTGCCGAAGAGATGATGAAAACCAAGGGTGAAATATTTAAAAATAAAAGAATATTAATCTCCGGTTCGGGAAATGTGGCGCAGTATGCCGTAGAAAAATGCAATGAATATGGAGCAAAGGTGGTAACTCTTTCTGATTCCAACGGAACTATTCTCGACGAAAGCGGAATAAATACGGAAAAGCTCCAATATGTGATGGAGTTGAAAAATTGCAAGAGATGCAGAATTAAGGAATACACTGCCAAATATAAAGGCGCAAAATACTTTGAAGGCAAAAAACCGTGGGGTGTTGTAAAAGCAGAAATCGCCCTGCCGTGCGCGACTCAAAATGAAATTGACGGAAAAGATGCAAAAGCGCTGATTGATAACGGCTGTATCTGTGTTGCTGAAGGAGCTAATATGCCCTCCACTCCGGAAGCAATAGAAATATTCATTAAAAAGAAAATGCTCTATGGTCCGGGAAAAGCCGCAAATGCGGGAGGGGTGGCTACTTCCGGTCTTGAAATGTCGCAAAACAGTATGAGGCTTGCCTGGTCCAGAGAGGAAGTGGACAATAAACTTCATAATATTATGATCAACATTCACAAAGCAGCCAAGCAGGCCGCCGAAGAGTTCGGCACTCCGGGCAACTATGTGAACGGAGCCAACATCGCCGGCTTCAGAAAAGTAGCCGATTCCATGATAGACCAGGGTTTGGTTTAAAATTGTAGTTGCTCTATTTATAGAGCCGATTTCAAAAAAGGGCGTTGTAAAACGCCCTTTTTTGCTTTAAAATACGGTATGGAATGTATTATTTGCAAAAATACCGGAGAGAAAATAGTTATAGGTAAGAGCTGTCTTACAACAGAGACGATACATGATATTATTTCCTGTCCTAAATGCGGGGCTATGTATTTCAGCCCTATGCCTTCCGTTTTGGAACTTTCCAAATTCTATAGTAACTCTTATTATAACTTTGACAAATACAAAGATGAGCATAGCGGAGGTATTTACGCGAAGAAGTTAAAAAAGATTGCTAAAACAGGGAATTTCCTTGATATCGGTTGTTCTACAGGGCATTTTATTAAAGGTATTAAAGATAAATGCGAGTGGGGTGTATTTGGGACGGAATTTTCTGCCAGCATGGCATCTTATGCAAGGGAGAAACTCGGCCTTGATGTCAGAAAGGGGGATCTTAAAGATGCGGGGTTTTCTGAAAACTATTTTGATTATATTCATATGAATAATGTTTTAGAGCATGTTACCGATCCCGTTTCTTTTTTAAATGAAATATTCAGAGTCTTAAAACCGGGAGGGAACTTTCAGTTGTTAATTCCAAACGGAGAAGCGGATGCTGCCCTGCTTCAAAGATTTTATGAGGAAGAAAAAGTTCCGGCAAAAAGCAAAGACGGTCATTTATTTTTCTTTCCAAAAAAGGCGCTTATTAACCTGCTTGAAAAAACAGGCTTTAAAATAAAAAAAACAAAAACCTGCAGTATCTCCCGCGGATTAAGGGTTTTCGGTCTGCTTTCTCTGAAGAAGAACTGGAAAGATGCCTACAGGTTGACAGAGAAAAACAAAACTGAGAAAAAAGAAATTACGTCGGAAGAAGCAAAAAAACGTTCCGGAGCGTATTATGCGTACAGATATTTTATGAATAATTCAAAGAATATTCCCGGTCTTCATTCCTTTGGCTTGGATTTTCTAATCG
>JAZDIO010000086.1:0-4675 GCA_043804965.1 Candidatus Firestoneibacteriota bacterium
GGTAAAAGCAGCAGACTGGCTTATAAATGAAATGTATATGCCCAATCAGAAAACCTTCAGGTACATCCAATGCCCGCTGTTCACCGCCCCCGGAACTTATTCTATAAATCCGATGTTTATTGAAATGCTCGGCTACGCGACTTATCTTTCCAAAGATGAAAAATACAGAAATGTCGCAATAGAGGTCCTGGATGATACCGTAAAAACAGGAAAATATGCCAACTATTTTGACGAATTCGGACAGTGCTTCAGAAGCAGCGGCAGAGGATTATTTTGGTTATACAAAGATTATCTTGAAATTATCAAGATGAAACTGGAAAAAGCGCGTTTGGAAGTAACAAAAGAAAAAAAATAGCAGTTTAACTCATCCGCCTGTTTTTTACCGCCGTTCCCGCAATATACCCGCTTGAGAATGCAAACTGTATATTGTAGCCGCCGGATTCACCGGTTATATCAAGCACTTCGCCTGCAAAAAAGAGTCCGGGGACCTTTTTTGACTCCATGGTTTCCGCATTTATTTCATCCGTCGCCACACCCCCGGCGGCAACCATAGCTTCCTTGTAAGATTTGGGGCCTTTTACCGCAACCGGCCATTTTAAAAGAGAATTTATTATGTTCTCCCTCTCTTTCTTGGTCAATTCTTTGCACTTTTTTGAAATATTAACGCCTAAAAGAGGAAGGAGTATCAGGGCTATCTTTTTCGGAAGAAAACCCGAGAGAAAAGTAAAGATTGTTTTTTCTGGCCGGAAATCCCAGGCTGCGTTTAAAGGCGCGCCGATAAAATCCCGGTAAAGCGGGAGAAAGTTAATAAATATTTCGGCATTATTTTTAATTCCGTCAATTATTCCAAGCGAGGCATCCAGAGTTACAGGTCCGGAAATGCCATACTTTGTAAACAGCAGTTCCCCGTTATATTTTTTTTCTCCGCCTTTTGCGCGGATTTGAAGCTCTGCCTCCACACGCACACCCTGAAGCTTCTGAAACCAGTTGCCCGAGAGTTCGGGCGGGACAAGAGCAGGCCGGAGAGGAATTATCGTATGCCCTAATTTTTCCGCAAACTTGCAGCCGTCTGAGCCGGCCCCGAACTGGGGATATGCGCAATTTCCGGCTGCAATAAGGACATTTTTTGTTTCATAAGAACTTCTTCCGGTCTTTACCGTAAAACTATCCGGATTTTTAACTAGAGCAAGCACTTGTTCCTCATAACGCGCCGCCACCTTACAAAAAACCAGCTCGTCTGACAAACAATCAAGTATACTCGCAGAGGTCTCCGTAACGGGAAGGACTCTCCCAAAACTTTCAGTTTTGAGCATCACGCCGCGTTTTTCAAAAAAAGAAATAAGATTTTTGTTGTCAAACCCCGCAAACACTTTTTTCAGAAAGTTTTTATCGCCGCAATATTTATCTGCGCTTAAATCGGAATTGGTAATATTACATTTGCCGTTTCCGGAAGAGAGTATTTTTTTTCCAAGAGAGGGATTTTTATCTATTATGATAATTTTTTTATCCTTGCCGGAAGCGGTTATAGCGGCCATTATTCCGGCAGGACCGCCTCCTATGACAACAAGGTCTTCCATTTAATTCCGCCTGTTGGAATCCGAACGGGCAATATTTTCAGTGTTTTTCTCTGAAACATGAATATTAGTATTAATATTAAACAGGCTGTTAAACGGACACCAGCCCATAAGCCCGGTAAGGAGAGCATAAACTCCAACAATTGCAGCAGCAAAAAACGGCAGGAGAATCGACGCAAGAAGTAACAATATTCCTGCCCCCATCCTGATTTTTCTATCAAGCGCTCCCAGATTTGACTTCACAATATCCTTTCGTTTTCATGAACTGATCATTACCAGCATCATTTTAAATTTTGTTATTGATTTTAACGCATGAGGTTTTCCCGCGGGAAGAACAATGAATTCGCCCTGCTTAAGCATAGAAGGCCTGCCGGAAATAGTTATCAAAACTTTTCCGTCCAAAACACAGACCAGCGCGTCAAAAGGAGCGGTATGCTCGCTCAGCCCTTCGCCCTTATCAAAAGAAAACACAGTCACAGTCCCTGTTTTCCTGTTTATTACCTCGCGGCTTGCCACTGCCGCCTTCTGATACTCAACAAAAGCTTTAATATTAAAAACCTTCCCGCAAATATTTACCGTCTTTCTCATTCCTTCTCCCTGCTTCAGGTTCATGGCCCTGCACCCGACCCTTATTTGTGGAGTGGTACAGGGTTAGTTTTTTAGAACTTCATCTGCATTGCCATCATGGTAGATCTTTTGAAAACATCCAGGAGAGGATCATACGTCTGCCTCATAGTGAAAAGGAAGACCACTCCGGGCGCCATTTCCATACCGACTCTTCCGTAAGCCACAGTATTCGAACTTTTCAAAGTTACTACATCAATATCTTTCTGTTCATAACCTACTGCCACCTCAGAAATCTTCGGAATGAAGTTACCTTTATAACAAGCTTCTCCCCTTACATACGGCAGCGAACCTTCATACTGTTCGTAAGCTGCTACAAGCCTTAACCAGGGCACAGGATTCGCGCCCAGCTGTCCGAAAACACCGTTAAGGCGCGGCCCTCCGGCAGCGGGTAATAAAACAGGACGGTTATCTTCATATATGTAGTCAATAAGACCTGCTACAAAATTGGATTGAAGAGACCTGTATTCAAACTGATAATCAAATATTGCAATCTTTCCCATAACCCCGGGCGCCGCAAATCCTTCCCCGCCATCGCGGAAGACACCGTAGTCCGCATAAATCAAGGCACTTAAAACAGGTGTTTTAACAAGGGATATTCCCACATCCGCGCCGTACTCAACCAGCGGCCCGGACTCAGATAAAGCAACTCTGTTTGTTCCAACAAGCTGATATTTATCCTCTGCCGGATTAATATCATAAACTCCGGAAACACCTGCCTGCAGAAAATTAGGAATTACATCCATATACAAACGCCCTGCATACAATCTTCTCTTCATGACATCATTTGTTAAACCTTCCAAGCCGATAGCTCCCTGTTTAATATCCAGCTCCAGACCAAAAGTTCTCTTGTAAAGGTCTATACCAATATTTGAATATCTTCTGACCAGAAAACCATGTCCAAGCATGGAATCGCTAAGCACGCCAAGTTTAATATATAAAGGGTCGCCCTTTAGGCCGTAACGGATATACTTGAACATATTTTGAACCGATTTCTGCCAGTCTTGCCAATCGTCTTCTTTTATTCCGTCATCATTCCAGAGTAATCTGACATCAAAACCCGCTCCGAATTTTTCAAGCGTTAATTCAAAAAGAACGCTCATCATATAATAAGTCTTTCCGTCTATCGAAACCGCGCCAAAGCTTCCGCCAAAACCTTCTCCGGCTCCGCCAGCCTTTTCAGGAGCTTTAACTTCTTCCTTGGGCGGTTCTACCGGAGCCGCCGAAGCTTTATTCTCGGGAACTTTTTCCTCTTCTTTCTTTTCTTCGGCTTTCTTCTCTTCTTTTGGTTTGTCCTGCCACTCTTCATCCTGCTTTTTCTTTTCTTCCTCGGACATTTCCTCCGGTTTCCCTTCAAAAGCGCCCGCAAAAGAAGCTTTTTCTCCCGCTTTTACAAATATTTCTTTTTTCCCGACAGGGTCTTTCATTGAAACAATACCTTCAAAAACAACCAGATCCGACCCGTTGGAATCGGCATCCAGACTAAAATCGGTGCCTTTTACCGCCGCAATAATATTTTTTGTCTGCACCTGAAAAGTAGAATCATCTTTTTGTATCGTAAATTTTGACCTGATCTTTCCTATCCAGAGTTTTACAAACGTATCTCCCGTTTGATCCTTATCTTTTAATTTATCAAGAGTAAGAGAAGTGTTCTCTTTAAGGTTGATTTTGCTCCCATCTTCAAATGTAATCTCAACTTTACCTTCTCGGGTCCGTATCTCATCCCCCTGGTTTAAAACCAGGTCAACCCTAGCGGGAGCCCATACCTGTTTTTTATTTTCATCTATTTTTGAAGTTTCCGCAACGCCCGTTACCGCGGATATTTTGGCAGTAGAAAGCTCGACACCAAAGGCAGCCGAGGTAAAACAAAGCATTAACACCAGTACTAAAGCTTTTCTCATAAAGTTCCTCCTTGTCTATTTCTTTTACTTCTTTTTATTTAACATCAACCAAACCTCTTTCAATGCTTCCTTAGTTTCAGCATTTACTACTTTATTCTCTACAGATTTGATGATATCTTCTATGTCTACCGCCGGCCCTTTTGGTGATATTTGCTTTCCATTGTACGGTATAAACGCCTCCAATAAATATACGGATAACCGCTCTGTAGCAATGCTGCCGGATAAAAAACCATCCTTGGTATATGTATACCCTTCAAGATTCCCTGCTATTTCAATCAAATTTAATCCAGTCCATAAGTTTATACTCTAAATTTGTTGTTGAATCCTTAAGATCTGAGAGAGACAGCTCCATTCCTTTTTCTTTTTCTATTTTTAACAAATACTCTGCGCATTAACTCGTTATTTACCTTGCAACTTTCTGATACTCTCCTGAGCCGCTTCTCTAATAGGATAATTTTCTTTCCAATATTGTTTTTCTTCCATACTCCCAACAAGCTCTCTACCCTTATACGAGTCATTTAAAAAAAACTTAATAATTTCAATAATACTTTTATCTTCTGCAAAATTCCCCAAACA
>JAZDIO010000087.1:0-2522 GCA_043804965.1 Candidatus Firestoneibacteriota bacterium
GAATCTGGCTGAAAAACAGGCACTAACGACTCTTTATCGCCGTTACGGGAATAAAACGCAAGCGACCTTGGGTACAGCGGTTCCGGCATTACAGCACCTCCAATAGTTACTAAACGCCGGATTTAATTTTTAGAACGGTTATTTTAAGCGAGCGTTCCTAGCTGCGCTCTGCACTGCACTAACTCGCTCAGCGTGAACAGTGAGACATACTTGCAGTCTGCACCGGAGCGGCAATTATCATCCTGCTCTCCGCTTCCTATTTTATTAATATAACAAGCTTCGACTCAGCTGCCTGCGGAGAAAAGATCGCTCAGAAACTGAAAATTAAGGAAAATGCCGACGGGAACTACAAATTTCCGCCTGTCAAAGCATCAATATTTTCACCATTTATTATTCCTCAGCCAAAACCTGAGCCGGTGAAAAAAGCAGAACTTCCCCCGCCTCCTCAAATCGACCCTTATGAGGCGGTAAACAGGGATTTAAAAACTTATCAGATATTCGGCTTTAATAAGGATGCCGCCGGAAACAGCACGGTGTTCCTGGCTAAAGGCGATAATATATTAACTTTAAAGGCGGGAGATTCCTTTGACTCTAAATATATTTTGAAGGAAATTGAATCAAATTCTGTAGTTATCGGCGTACCCGGTGATGACAATTTTAAATTTGAAATAATAGCAAGATAAGCAAGCTTTTTTCAACAGGAAGGATACATTGAGGTCAACTTATGTTGACATAACGAGATGGGGAAGATTATACAACTCCTTATATTGTCGTTTGTCATTCGTAATTTGTAATTTTCTTTAAGGGAGGACAATATGAAACTTATTTTAAGAACCGCGCTTGTACTGACTATCTGCTTTGCTTACAGCTTTGCGGAAGACCAACTCTTTAAAAATGAGCCTTTGATAACCGCTCAGTATAATTCTGCCAGCTTAAAACAGCTCTTTACTACAATGGCTCAACAGGGAAAAGTTAACCTGATATTCGACGAGACTGCTCCGCTTTCAAAAATTATTCCGTCCTTCAGCGTAAAAGACCTCCCTTTTGCCGGAGCTATGGAGACCGCGCTCGCAATAAACGGGCTGGAAGCGGTTAAAGTCACTGACGATACTTTTATTATTGCCCCCTTCAACAGAATATCCTTCTACAAAAAAAATGAAATCAGAATATTTAACCTCGAATATCTCGAGGCTGTTAAACTCATTCCTGTTTTACAGCCGGTTATAGGGGCAAAACACCCGCAGCAGCAGCAGATTTTTAAGATGTTCTCGGAAGAAAAAAGGAATATCCTGATATCCGTAGCTTCAAAAGAGGTAAACGAAGAAGTAAACACGCTGGTAAAGGATCTTGATAATAACTCTCCGCAGGTAATGGTAGAGCTTAAAATAATCGAAGTCAGCAAAGAGAAAAATAATGAAATCGGTTCAGAACTTTTAAAATACGAGCTTTCCTCCAATCAACTGCTTCCGGACAACAGATACACCGGGCTTACGGCCGAGAGTTTCCCTGCTTTAATCAAATTTCTCCAAACCACCAGCAATGTAAAGGTAGTTGCAACACCAAATATCAGGGTCTTAGACAGGCAAAAAGCCCAAGTTGCCATCACAGACCAGGTGCCGGTGCAAATTTCTACCACACAGATAAACACAACAACAGGGACGCCGACTGCGTATACAACTACTCAGATTCAATTTTTTGATATAGGAATTAAATTCAATATTACACCTGTCATTCACAGGAACAATAATGAAATAACTATAGATCTCACAGCGGAAATCACCTCCCTGGGAAAAGTCTCAGCGACAAACAATATTCCGGAAATGGGGAAACGCTCGGCCCAGACTATAATCCGCCTGAAAGACGGAGAGACAAATATTATGAGCGGACTTAAAAAAGAAGAAGAACGCATAACAAAAACCCATCTGCCTATATTAAGCGATTTACCTTTGATTGGGCTTTTGTTTGACTTCCTTGCCGGCGGAACGAAAACCCAGATAGTGGAATCAGAAATAATAATGTCCATTACGCCGCGTATAATACCGGTAAAATGATGGAAAGGATTCCGCTGATTACAGAACTACAGGATTCCACTGATAAAAGAATGAAAAAGAACGGACTGACATTTATTGAACTTGTTATTTCTCTGGCAATATTGGCTGTACTTGCCTCTGTTGTCTTCCCTCTTTCCGAAATTGCGGTAAAAAGAGCAAAAGAATCTGAACTGAGAAATAATTTAAGAGAAATCAGAACCGCGCTTGATAACTATAAAGAAAATTATGATAAAGGCGCCTACGGCCTTAAAGTTGCCGGCGCAAGCGGATACCCGAAAACAATGGAAGAACTCCTGAACAAGAAATTATTACGGAAGATACCTTTAAATCCGATAACAGGCAAAGATGACTGGGGAACCAGGTCTTTCAGCGACAAATACGATACTTTTATCTCGGATAAAACAGATGTGTTTGATGTATTTGCCGATACAGATGAGTTAGCGCTGGATGGAACGAAATACAAGAGCTGGT
>JAZDIO010000088.1:0-7796 GCA_043804965.1 Candidatus Firestoneibacteriota bacterium
ATCAGATAAAGCTTTGCTTAATCTGCTCAACACTTTCTTTATCAGATAAAGCTTTGCTTATTTTCTAGCAGTCTTCGGCTGCTAGCCGCCTCCTACAAAATGCACGATCTCTACTTTGTCACCGTCTTTGAGCGGCATATTTTCATAATCCGCTTTTTTTACTATCTTTTTATTAACTTCTACAGCCACGCCTTCTTTCTTTAAACCGTATCTTTTCACAAGACCCAGCACGGTTAAATGCGCGGAATAGCTTTTCTCTTCCCCGTTTACGATAAGCTTCATAATTACACTCCATTTTTTTAACCATTATGAACATTAAAAATATTATACTTTAAGGCAGGTTCAATGTAAAGGGGATAAGAAATCGTTTTGTAACGCCTAAGTTATCGGAGGTAGGCGCAGGCTTTAAAGGTTGCGGCTACCAAAAACACCAAAGACTGAAGGATTACTTTCCAGTCCTGATGTCCGGAGAAAAATCAAAGGTTTTTAGGTTAAAATACTTAATGGAAGAATATATTCGTACCTTTCCCCTGTTAATTGCAAGGAAAAGAGAATAAAAGCTTTATTTTACTTCTTTTCTTCCAGCTCATTAATATGATGCCTGACATCCGTGCCGGCTACGAGAAAGATGACGTCCTCGGCGATATTTGTGGCGTGATCGCCTATTCTTTCCAGGTGCCTGGAAATAAGAATTAATTCCAAAGCTCTGCTGATATTAGAAGAATCAGAAGTCATATAGGTAAGAAGTTCCCGGAAAATTTGATCCTTGAAATCATCAACTGTATCATCTATTTTTAAAACACTCTTCGCAAGCTCAAGATCTTTCTTTACAAAACAATCCAGGCTGTCTTTAACCATCTTTTTTACAATGTCTGCCATTCTCGGTGTGTCGATCAAAGGTTTAAGCGGCGGTTGTTTAAGGAGTTTTACGCTGGCATCAGCAATGTTAACCGCCTGGTCGCCCATACGCTCAAGCTCGGCGTTTATTTTCATAGCAGAAGTAATAAACCTGAGATCCTGGGCAGCCGGCTGATGAAGCGCTATTAATTTCAGGCACCTGTCGTCAATCTCCACTTGAATTTTATTTACTTCCGTTTCATGTTTATAAGCTTCCTGAACCAGTTCTTCTTTTCTCTCGACTAAGGACTTAATGGAATAATTAATCATAGATTCTACCAGAGAAGCCATATATAACAGCCGTTCTTTTAATTCTCCCAGCTCATCGTCAAAATGCCTGTTCATACCCCCCCCCTTTGAAAACAAATTCGAAGCTCTAAACTCTAAATTCGAAAAAACCTGAAAATCAGAACATAAACAACAAAAATACTTTTTCTGCTGAATTTCCTTTAGTTTTAATCTTCTTTTTTAGTGTTTAATATTTTTCTTTTTTGTTTCGAGTTTCGCCTCTTTTTCTGCCGAGGCAGACTTTCTAATTTCGAGCTTGTTTTAACCAAATCTTCCTGTCACGTAATCTTCAGTCTTCTTTTCTTTCGGCGCGGTGAATATCTGCGAGGTCTTTCCAAATTCCACCAGGTCGCCGAGCAGCATAAAACCTGTGTCATCCGAAACCCTGGCCGCCTGCTGCATGTTGTGCGTGACTATCACTATAGTGTATTTCTTCTTTAATTCTATCATAAGTTCTTCTATTCTGGTAGTGGCAATCGGATCCAGAGCCGAACAGGGCTCGTCCAAAAGAATTATATCCGGCTTCACCGCAATAAGCCGGGCCACACAAAGCCTTTGTTTTTGCTCAAGCGATAAAGAAAGAGCGCTCAAATCAAGTTTATCCTTAAGATCCTCCCAAAGGAGCACTCCTTTAAGACTTTCTTCGACTATACCCGAAAGCACACTCCCTCTGGCAAGTTTATGAACGCGAAGTCCAAATGCCACATTTTCAAATACTGTCAAGGGAAAAGGATTCGGGCGCTGGAAGACCATTCCTACTTTTCTTCTCAAAGCATCAATATCAAGGTTTTCCGAATCTCCGAGAATATCGGTTTTTTCTATTATTATTTTACCTGTAATCTTCACTCCTTCAATAGTATCATTCATCCTATTTAAGCAGCGAAGCAGGGTCGACTTCCCGCAGCCGGAAGGCCCGATCATGGAAGTAATCCTGTTAGGTTCAATATTCATATTCACGTTCTTTATAGCGTGGAAGTTTCCATAAAAAAGATCCAGGTTCTTAATTTCGACTATAGCCATAAGTTATCCCTCATTTTGAGTATCCCCGCCAGTTTTTCAAATACTTCCTGCCCCGGAATTAAAATTCGAAGCACGAAACTAGAAATTCGAAACAAAAAAGATAAGCAATAAATTCTAAAAAAGAAACGACTGATCTATCTTTCATTTTTTACTTTTTCCTTTTTATGATTTTTTCGAATTTCGAGTTTAGAATTTCGAATTTGCACTAGCCGTATCTCCCTGTAATATATCCTTCCGTCCTTTTATCTTTTGGAGAGACAAACAGATCGGAGGTCTTAGCTGTTTCCACAAGTTCGCCCATAAGAAAAAAGGCGGTCCTGTCGCTCACCCTGGAGGCCTGCTTTACATTATTTGTAACCAGAATGATGGTGTATTTCTTTTTAAGTTCAATCATGGCTTCTTCAACTTTAGCCGTAGAAATCGGGTCCAGTCCGGAACAAGGCTCATCATAAAGGATCACTTCCGGTTCTACCGCCAGAGTACGGGCGATGCAAAGGCGCTGCTGCTGCCCTCCCGATAACTTCATTGCCGAAGCATCAAGTCTGTCCTTCACTTCCTCCCATAAGGAAGCCGCAATAAGCGACTTTTCCACAATTTCGTCTATCTCTTTTTTGCTTTTAACCCCGTGACGAATCGGGCCATAACCGACATTTTCATAAATTGACATGGGAAGCGGCAAAGGCAGGGCAAATACCATCCCGCAGCGTTTTCTAAGAGTTTCGGTATCAATAGAACAAACATCTTTATCATCCAAAAACACCTGTCCGGTTTTCCTGAAATTATGATTAAGTTCGTTTAACCTGTTAATCATTCGAAGAAAGGTCGTCTTCCCGCTGTTAGACGGGCCGATTATCCCGAGAATCTCATTTTCATAGACAGAAATATTAAGCGCTCTTACGGAAGGCGCGTCGCCGAACCAGCAGTTAAGGTCTTTAGCAACTATTTTTTCTTTCATACGCTCTACCATTTTTTCTTCTTCCTAAAATATATTCTGAGAGAAATCGCAGTAACGCTCATAGCCAACACCAGCATAAGAAGAGTCAGAGCCGTTCCATAGGTAAGGCTTTTAGGCATGTTCGGTATCTGGGTTGAAATAATATAAAGGTGATACGGTAAAGCCATAACCTGATCAAATATTGATCGCGGCAAATGCGGAACATAGAAAGCGGCGGCAGTAAAGAGTATCGGCGCGGTTTCACCGGAAATTCTTGCTATTGAAAGTATCGCTCCGGTCATGACCCCCGGAAGCGCGTTCGGGAGCACAATATGCCTTATTGTCTGCCATTTTGAGACCCCGAGAGAAAGCGAGGCCTCCCTGAAAGACTGGGGCACTGCATTTAGCGCGTTCCTGGAAGTAGTTATAATAACCGGCAGTTCCATAATGGATAACGTAAGGGCTCCGGCTATTATAGAAACACCCATTTTGAGAAACATTACAAATACCCCGAGGCCAAAGAGGCCGTAAACAACAGAAGGAACACCCGCGAGGTTAACTATGGATAATTTTATTATTCTGGTTAATAGATTATCTTTGGCATATTCATTGAGATAGATAGCCGCCATTACTCCCATCGGCAGCGTTATTGCGATAGCGCAAAGAACTATGCTCAAAGTGCCCACAATTGCGGGGAATATCCCGCCGGCTCTCATTCCGTCCCTGGGCGCCGTAAATAAGAACTCCCAGGAGATCGCCGAGGCACCTTCTTTAATTATGATAAAAATAATGATCAGAACCGGGATAATAATAAGCAGGGTAACAAGGAAGAGCACCGAGAAAGCTATTTTTTGCGATGATTTAGCGTTCATTTACTTCCTGCCTCTGTTTAAAAAAGTATCGGCTATAAAGTTTATAATAAAAGTGATAATAAAAAGGACCAGCCCTATCGCGAATAAGGCATGATAATGCATACCGCCCCTGACGGTCTCTCCCATTTCCGAGGCTATGGTCGCGGTGAGCGTGCGCACAGGATCAAATATCGAAGCGGGGATCGCAGCGGCATTTCCGGTGATCATCATGACCGCCATAGTCTCACCTATGACTCTCCCGAGACCGAGCATTACCGCGGCCAAAATACCGGGAGCGGCGGCAGGAAGCACCACACGGTACATCGTCTGCCATTTTGTAGCCCCGAGAGCCAGAGCGCCTTCTTTATAATTCCACGGAACGGCTCTTATAGCATCTTCGGATATCGAAACTATGGTCGGCAGCGCCATAAAAGCCAGAACTAAGGCCCCGGAAAAAGCCGATAAACCTGTCGGAAGATCGAAAACATTCCGGATCAAAGGAACAATTGTAACCATACCTATAAAACCGATAACCACGCTGGGAATGGCCGCCAATAATTCAATCCCGGATTTTAGAATATCTCTGACCGAAAGCGGGGCAACTTCGGAAATATAAAAGGCCGCCATGACACCTATGGGTATTGCCAGAACAGCCGCTCCGACCGTTACCAGCAGAGAGCCCATTATAAGAGGAAGTATTCCGAACTTTCCAGATGTAGGATACCAGAAGCGGCCGGACAGGAAATCGGTTATCTTATATTCCGCGAAGAAACTCAGGCCTTCCCTTAAAAGAAAGAAAAAAATGAGAGCTACAAGAATTATCGCCGCGATACCGCAGATAAATATCAATTTCTCTATTATAGAATCCGCTGTTTTTCTGCTAATCATTTTTCCTGCCCCGGTAATAATTAACAATCCCCAGCCCTGAACCCAAGCGCAGCAAGCGGCGCAGGATTCTCATGGTTTCCTTATCGGCACAAAATCAAGTTTACAGACCAAAAGCTGGCCCTCGGGTGAAAGAGCATAGGCAATAAAATCATTCACAGACTTATTATCCTTTGAGCTCGCGTAAAGAAAAAGCGGCCTGGAAACAGGATATTTATCGTTTAAGACGCTGTCCACATCGGCTTTTATATATTTATCACCTTTCTTTTTTGCTATTGCTAAAGCCTTTAATTCAGGAGAGAGATACCCTATCCCGACATACCCCAGAGCATTTGGATTTTGGGCTACTTCGTTTACTATCGCCTGTGAAGACGGCATCAAAAGCGCTCTTGGAGAAAATTCTTCAGTGCCCTTTTTACTCCCCCGTCTTAACACATGTTCCTTAAAGAACATATGAGTGCCGGAGTTGCTCTCGCGGGAAAGTATCACTATTTTTTTATCAAAGCCGCCGACCTCTTTCCAGTTTGTAACATTTCCGATAAATATATCCCTGACCTGATCAAGTGTAAGTCCGCTTACAGGGTTTTTCGGATTTACAATAATAATGAGCCCGTCCAGCCCCACTTTGTATTCAACAGGATAAACATTGTTGGCTTTTGATTGTTTTATTTCCGCTTCTTCGATTGCTCTTGAAGCCATGGCAATATCACAGGTCCCGTTTATCAGCGCGGCAAAACCTGTCCCGGACCCTCCTCCGGTAATACCTATGTTAGCTGAAGGATCTTTGACGGAATAATCCTCGCCCCATTTTTGTACAAGATTGACAATGGTATCGGAACCCTTGATCTGAAGGCCTTTACTTTTAGGAAGCGCCGCCTTTTCCCCGCTCTCCCTGCTGCAACCTACAGCGAAGAGGCAAAGACAAGCGATGAGAACATATAAATATTTTATTTTCATTGACAGGATTATACAGTAATATTATTAAGGAAGCATTAAGTAAATGTTAAGAAATTGTTAAGAGCACAAAAACACAGAAGTTCGGAATGATAATTTCATTACTTTAATCAGAGAAAAAGGTTCAGAGCTCCTTTATATGATGCCGCACATCCGCTCCCTTCACCATAAATATAACGTCTTCTGCGATATTTGTGGCATGATCACCTATTCTTTCCAAATGCCTCGAAATTAAAATAAGTTCCAGGGCCACAGGTATATGTTTGGTCTCAGAGAGCATATAAGTAAGCAGTTCTCTGAAAATCTGATCCTTCAGTCCGTCAACCTGATTATCTCTGATTAGTACTTCTCTGGCAAGATCCGCATCTTTTCTTACAAACGAATCAAGACAGTGTTTTACCATTGATTTCACAATATCGGACATCATCGGAATATCTATAAGTTTCTTAAGCTGAGGAAACTTGAGCAGCTCTTTGGACGCATCGGCTATATTAACGGCCTGGTCACCCATGCGTTCCAGTTCCGAGTTTATCTTCATCGCGGATGTAACAAATCTCAGGTCGGCAGCTGCCGGCTGGTATAGAGCTATAAGCTTAAGGCTCCTGTCGTCAATTTCAACCTGTAAAGAATTTACCTCCTCTTCCCGTTTAAATACCTCTTCCGTCAGTTCCTCCTTCCTTTCGACCAGCGCCTTAATAGAATATTGGACCATCTCCTCCACCAGCCCGCTCATATAAAGGAGCTTTATTTTTAGTTCTGCCAGTTCATCATCAAAATGCTTAGTCATTATTTTCCTCTCCCTTTTCTTTGAGTTCTTTAAAAAGACGGAGCACTTTCAAGCCAATCTCATCTCTTGCTCTCCTAAAGTATTCCAAATCCTTCCCCTTAGGGTCGGGTATATTCCATTTAAGGTATCTTTTGGCCATAAAAAGCGGGCAGGCATCACCGCAGCCCAGGCCTATTACGATATCAAACTCCTTATAGGGCAGTTCTTCAAACCCCTTTGACCTGTTACCGGTAATATCGATTCCTTTTTCCCTCATAACAGTAACAGCATTTTCATTTATTTTTCCTGAAGGTTTTGACCCCGCGCTGAAAACTTCAACATCATAGCCTTCATGGGCATAGTATTCCCCGAACCCTTCGGCTATCTGGCTTCTGCAGGAGTTTTCAACACATAAGAACAGTATCTTTGTTTTCATAAAAAACCCCCTTTAAAAGCAAATTCGAAGCACTAAATTCTAAACTCGAAACAAAATCATTGAGTCTATATTAATTCATTGTTTTGATTTCATCCGAAGCGGCCTGAGACATAATCCTCGGTTCTCTTGTCTTTGGGATTGGTAAAAATATCCTCGGTTTTTCCGAACTCTATAAGTTCTCCCAGCAAGAAGAATGCCGTTTTGTCCGAGATCCTGGCGGCCTGCTGCATGTTATGCGTAACAACGAGTATCGTATAATCTTTTTTCAGTTCAACTATCAAATCCTCTATCTTTCTTGTAGAAATAGGATCCAGAGATGCACAAGGTTCGTCAAAGAGTATAACTTCCGGTTCAACTACCAGGCACCTAGCTATACAAAGCCGCTGCTGCTGGCCTCCGGAAAGCCGTAAAGCACTGTCGTTCAAGCGGTCCTTAACTTCATCCCAGAGAGCTGCTTTCCTTAAGGCACTTTCTGTCTTTTCATAAAGTACTTTATTATCGGTAATTTCCTTGATCTGCAAACCGTAGCACATGTTTTCAAAGATACTTTTCGGAAAAGGATTCGGTTTTTGAAAGACCATTCCGACTTTCCTTCGAAGTTCTACAACATCTATATCAGGATCAAAAATATTTTTTCCATCGAGAAGTATTTTCCCTCTGAAAGTTGTGCGGGCAATAAGGTCGTTCATCCTGTTAATGAGCCTTATAAAGGTGGACTTACCGCATCCGGAAGGGCCTATCATTGCGGTTACCATGTTTTTATAG
>JAZDIO010000089.1:0-2300 GCA_043804965.1 Candidatus Firestoneibacteriota bacterium
AAGCTTGACCTTGGCCTTTAAGCCGGATGAATAGGTCAAACCTTTTTCCCGGCACTCGCTGATGCTATAGAGCGGCGCGCCCAGGGAATAAGTGACATATTCCAGGGACAGGGTGCCGTCTGAATTAGTGATGGGGAAAACATCCCGGAAGGCGGCTTCCAGCCCCTGATTCTTTCTCTTGGGAGCCGGAATATCGGCCTGCAGAAACTCGGCATAGGAGTTGTTCTGGACCTCTAAGAGGTTGGGAACCTTGAGAATGTTAGGAATTTTGGCAAAATTTACTCTTTTGGAAGCCATGAAAGCTCCTCCTAAAAAAAGAAAAAAATAAAAAAAAGTGTAAAATTCCCCCTACTACTGCAGGAGCAATTTTACGCAATTTTTCTGGGAATCCCGCAATATTAACGACGGAAAAATAGGTTTTCGCGAAGTAAAGTATAAGTATAGCACAATTAGAAAGTTTGTCAAGCTTTTTTTTAACTTTTTTGCAGTGGGGGGATGGGGGGATTGGCGGGTTCCATTAATTGGGGAGCTTAACACGGGGACGCATCCCTTGGGATGTGTCCCCGTGTTGTGTCCCCGTGTTACTTAATGCTTGTTTATTTTCTCGGTTTCCTGCAGAGTTTCCAAAATCTTTTTAACCGTGCCGGCTAAATTATCATTGCGATACTCTTTCAGGAATTTCTGATAGGAATCTATGGCTTCGTGACGTTTATCCAGCTTAGCATCATAAATAGTCCCGATACTGAAAAGCGCCTGGGCGGCTTTAGGACTGGAAGGGTAATCTGCCCTTAATTTTTCCAGGGCTTTGATAGCCGCATACCAGTCTTTAAGGTTTACATAGCAAAGGGCTATATAATCCTGGCAGATATAAGATATCTGGGATTTCGGATAGCGCTTGATTATCTTCTGGTAATCTTTGATAGCTTGCCGGAAAGCATCATCCGCCGCAGTGATTTGACTATGATTCTGATAATACTGGGCTATATGCAGCGGTATATCTATGCTAAGGGAAACATTTTGATAATCGGCAAAAACTTTTCGGTAAACCGCCAGTGCCCGGGACCAGTCTCCTGCCTGCTCATAGCATTTACCGATGGACAACTGCGCCTTGGCTTTTAGCCCAATATCATAGCGGTAAGTTTGCGGTATTTTTTCAAATTCGCCGACTGCTTCGGGAAATTTTTCCCAGGCCATATAAAGCTGGCCTAACTTCAGCTGGGCTTCTCCGGCTTTTTTCGAATCGGGATATTTTTTGATAATATTCCGGAAAGCCGCTATAGCTGTCTCATACTGGAACGAGGGTGTCTGTTTGGGATCATTCAAAATATTTACACTGGCCCGGTCAGCCTGCCAGTACAAACGTTCGGCATTATATTCCTTGTCACAGGCTGACAAGAGGGGCAACATAGTTAGTAATAATAAAATCGTGATTTTCTTCATTCTATTCGTTATCAATTTGCTTTTTCCTTTTTGTCCGTCTTAACCGACCTTGGCCTGCCCCTGCGGCCTGTTCCCGTGTCGGTTTCCTTAGGGAGACTACTGAAGGGAGTATCGTTTACAAAAGTGTTATAGGGCACTATTGTCCTTGTTCGATCGCTCGTTAACTTCTCTTTCGGCGGTTCGCTGATCGCCAGATACAACACCGTCGAAGATACGGCAATGACCGTATTAACCAAAAAAGCCGCTATTATTCCCGCCAACACTATAATCAGGCTGATTTCCGGGAATAAGCTCAACATCAGGCGCGGGATAAACATTTTCGTCGCATCTACGACCAGATATAATAATACCGGGACAAAAACCATCAAGAAAGTAACCGTAAAATATCTGGAGCAAATTTTTATAGCAGCGGACACCGCTTTCCGGAAACCGCTGTTTTCCAGGATAATGATGACCGGCACATATATTAATAGCGTTTCCACTAAAATGCCGAGGCCTATATTGCTTCCGGTCAGGATGACGTTCCACTTAAGCTGTCCCATTTTAAGAAAATAACCATTATTCTTGCTCAACATGCTGTTTATAAAAGTGCCGGAATAACGTTCAAAGGCATAAATTATAACAAAAACAGCGGCAGCATAAGTAAATAAAGGCAGATAATGGTTAAAGGCAATTTTGAGATTTTTATCAAACCGCGTACTCATCTTTTTGAGTCGCTGGTTATATATGGAAATGGCTGCTCCGTTTAACAGCGAACCGAAAATTATCCCGACCGCTATCTGAAAGACATGAAACATTTTCGGCAGCATTACCAAATTGTCCGGGTAATGCAAGGCTGTTTCTGTGTAAAACGCCCTGAT
>JAZDIO010000090.1:0-3629 GCA_043804965.1 Candidatus Firestoneibacteriota bacterium
GTTTGGAGATGGCTCCGGGGCCGCAGTTGTACAGGCCTCGGAAGAAGAAAATACAGGGATTCTCTCAACATATATTTTCTCCGATGCCACTAAAGCGCATCTTTTACAGGTTCCTGCCGGCGGGTCCAGGACTCCGTTTTCTGAAGAAGTACTGAAAAACAGGAGTAATTTTATAAAAATGGAAGGGAATGAGGTGTTTAAAAATGCGGTTAAGGGAATGGAAAGAGCAATAGATAAGGCCCTCGAAAAAGTCGGACTTAAGTATGAAGATGTATCACTAGTTATTCCTCATCAGGCAAATATCAGAATAATCGAATCTATAGCAAAGAGAATGAAACTCCCGTCTGAAAAGGTGTTTATTAATTTGGATAAATATGGTAATACCTCTTCTGCTTCAATACCGATAGCCATAACCGAAGCATATGCTGCAGGAAGGTTGAAAAAAGGCGATATCCTTGTAATTACGGCTTTTGGCGCCGGCTTAACAATGGGTGCCGCTGTTATCAGGTGGGCAATATGAAAACAGCATTTCTTTTTCCGGGACAGGGTTCCCAGAGTATCGGAATGGGTATGGAGTTTTTTGGAAAGTTTTCCAAAGCAAAGAGCATTTATGACGCCGCGGATGCCGCGCTTGGCTCGAAAATTTCTGATATTTGTTTTATGGGCCCGGATGATGCCCTGAAAAGCACTGAAAATGCCCAACCGGCAATACTTACTACAAGTATTGCGATATTGCAGGAAGTCTTACCTTTTGCTAAACCGGATGTTGTTGCAGGCCATTCCCTGGGAGAATACTCGGCGCTTGTTGCTGCAGGGGTTCTTGATTTTAAAGATGCGGTAAGGGTTGTTCGTAAACGCGGTGAGTTCATGAAAGCCGCTTCCGGCGGCACCATGGCAGCAATTTTAATGCTTCCGAGGGAAAAAGTGGATCAGCTTTGCAAAGAGGCTTCAAGGGTCGGGCTTGCAGCTCCCGCGAATTATAATTCTCCCGGCCAGATAGTCGTTTCCGGCACAAAAGAAGGCGTAGAAGAGATGTGCAAGCTTGCCAAAGGTGCGGGCGGAAAAGCAATTCCTCTTGCAGTAAGCGGCCCGTTTCATTCCGCATTAATGACGAGCGCGCAGGAAAAACTTGGCGCAGAATTTACAAATGTAAAATTCAATAATCCCTCCACATCGGTCATAGCCAATGTAACCGCGGATTATGTAAAAGACGGCAATACTGCCAAAAAACTCCTGGTAGAACAGGTAGTATCGAGCGTACTCTGGGAAGACACCATAAACAGAATGTTAAAAGACGGCGTCGAGCTTTTTGTAGAAGTAGGTCCCGGCAAAGTCCTTTCCGGCTTGGTCAGAAAAATAAAAAAAGAAGCCCGGGTATATAATATAGAAAACACCGACACTTTGGAAAAATTTAAAGCAGAAATCAAACAGTAATAATTTCCGTCCCTGCGAAAGCAGGGATCCAGAATATTGTAGTCGATTCATCGAGCGTACCTATTGCGCCTGATGAATCAGGCAACTACCTTTTCAGGTTTTTTAGGGTGCGGCTTTCCGTCTGCTAATGTACACCGCATCTATAGCCGCTAAATCCTATATTGCGATTCTATTGACTATAATAGTTCATTTGGTGACCATATAAATAGTATGTATATTTGCAGTGCCGCTGCAAATATGTTGACTTTAATGGTTGATATTTGTTATAAATAAGCTATGAAAAAACAGTTATATATTGAGAGAGAAATTCAGAACGTGATTAAAAGAGCATCCTATGGATTTCCCGCCTGTGCCGTTACGGGTCCCAGGCAAGCGGGAAAATCAACTCTTTTAAAGACAGTTCTTGCAAAAACACATAATTATATTACATTTGACCTTATAAAAAACAGAGAGGATGCAAAGAAAGATCCTAATTTGTTTTTAAAAAATGCCGGAGATAAGGTCATTTTTGACGAGATCCAATATGTTCCTGAATTGTTATCATATATTAAAATATTAATAGATGAGGATCGTCAAAACTACGGCAGGTATTATTTTACAGGTTCTCAGCAGTTTAATTTAATAAAAAATCTGGGAGACTCTCTGGCCGGGCGTATTGCTCTTTATACACTGCTTCCGTTTTCTAGCGGTGAGATGGCTCTTGCGTCACTCGGGCACAAGAAAAGCGCCAGAGAAATATTTATTAAAGCCTGCATGCGCGGCGCATTTCCGGAAGTTTTATTAAACAATGCAATAGAATCTGAAACTTGGTACTCTTCCTACACGCAAACTTACCTTGAGCGAGATATACGGAGTTTATATAACATTGGAGATTTGATGTCTTTCAACAGATTCCTGACCCTTTGCGCAGCAAGGACAGGCACCATAATGAACATGTCCTCAATATCAAAAGAACTGGGCGTAAGCGTTAACACTGTAAAAACATGGCTTTCAGTTCTCGAAGCAAGCAACATAATATTTATATTGCCGCCTTATTATTCTAATATAGGAAAAAGGCTGATAAAAGGATTTAAAATATATTTTTTTGATGTTGGTTATGTTTGTTACTTAACCGGAATAAAGACAGAAGAAATGATATTTAACGGACCGATAGCCGGACAGTTATTTGAAAATTTTATTATAATGGAAATGTTCAAGAGGTACTTCAATTCCGGGATCCGCCCGCGAGTCTGGTTCTTAAGAACCTCAGACAAGCAAGAGGTTGATTTACTGATAGAAAGCAGACAGAAGCTGTATCCTTTTGAGATAAAGTTATCAATGACGCCTACCTCTAAAATGGCCGTCGATATGGAAAAGGCAATAACACTTCTAGGCGGCAAAGCGGCAGATAAAAGCGCGATTGTTTGTCTCATTGAAAAAGATTCATATCTTTCCGCAAAAACAGATGTTATAACACTGTCTTCATTTTTAGAAAAGATCGGACAAGCGGGTTCTTAAGGTTCTTCAAGAAAAGAATATTGAGCCGTTAAAGGATGTTATAAACAGAAAATAATGAAAAACTAATTATATTTTAATCAAAAAAGGAGATGATAATAATGAATGTTCTTGGTATATCCGGGACTCCCCGAAAGAATGGTAATAGTGAAATTTTATTACAGTATGCTTTAAATCCATTAAAGAAACAGGGATGTAAAGTAAAGCATTTTTCTTTAAGAAAGATGATAATACAACCTTGTCGCGGATGCGAAGAATGTAAGAAGATGAATAAATGTATAATTAATGATGATATGGATCATATTTATGAAGCTTTTCGATGGTGTGATGCTCTGATTATTTCAAGTCCGGTTTATTCAAGGAACATTTGTTCACAATTGATGGCGGTATTAGACAGGCATTACGCAGTTAATATTGAGAGACCTTTAGAAGGAAAAGTTGGCGGAGCAATTGCAGTAGGAAGAGGTACTTGCGGAGGGCAGTCAATTGCAATAAATAGTATATATACCTGGTTGCTTGCGTGTGGTGTCATTTGCGTGCCAGGTGAATTGCATGGAGTGACAGCAGTAGCATCTGAACCAGGTGATATTTTGAAACAGGAAAAGAGGTTAAGACAAGCAGAAATATTAGGAGTAAATGTTTTAAATATAGCAAAGAAATTACGCGCTAAAACCAGCAATGATTTAAAAAATAAAAATGCC
>JAZDIO010000091.1:0-7865 GCA_043804965.1 Candidatus Firestoneibacteriota bacterium
CCGGCCTTGTATTATGACAGGAGCCCCGGGAGCACCCGCTTTCTTTGTAGTGATTGATTCCTTATAAACTCCGCCGCCTATTTCAATGGTATCACCAGGTTCTACAACCTCCAGTACTTTTCCAATAGTTCTGAAAGGCGCAGTTTTAAAAGAACCGGGCGCTTTTGCCGCTTTAGCGGCGCTGACCGCGCTAAAAGCGCCGGCATCACTGCCTCTAGTGCTTACATAATAGGCAGCTCCGGAAACAGCCTGTATACTCAGAAAGTATACGCTTATTAACAATATTATTTTATTTTTCACATCCGCGCCTTATTTTAATTTATATCCGCAGGAAGGGCATCTGTTAATTCCCCCGGGAATCATATTATCGCATTTAGGGCAAAATTCCGCTGCTTCCTCTTTCTTATCAGGAGCTTTGGTATTCGTACCTTTCTGCGCGTTAATATTAACACCGGCGGAACCTTTTGTTATTAAATTAACCAACTGCTCTTTAGCCTTATTGAACGCCTCAGGGTCTTTACTTTTCAAGCACCCCTCGACTATAAGATCTACCTTGGATTTATCTATTTTTGACGCCAATACCATATACTCATAATCATAACACCCTCTTCTTGAAGCCTTTAACCTGACCGAAGGCAGCGGTTCATCTAATCCCAGGAGTTTTCCGGGATAGATTATCAAGTCAAATCCGTTACTATCCCCGTCAGCTTTGCCATAAGGATCCTTTTCTTTTTTAAGACCGCAGATATTCCAGAAACAGAACCCCTCATATCCGATTTTCCATCCCATCCAGGCAGTGCTCCTGGAATCGAGCAGGGAAGCATCAAACAGAGAACCGCCGCCGTACGCAAAAACAGTCTTGCCTGCATTTCTAAGTTCTTTAACCGCCGCCGGAATCACATCCGTATGTTTTTTGCTTATAACCCAGGTATCTATCGGATCTAATATTTTTCTTGCGTTCGCGCTCCTGTACTCCTTATGGTTGCAATCCACATGCCCTATATCCATCCTATATTTAAAATTCACAGGCGCGGAATTCTTAAATATTCTATGGGTCAGATTGGCATAATAAGCCAGCGCTTCATAATGCGCTTTCTTTACAGGTTCATCCAGATTCCAGGGAACATGGCCGGACTGTTCTTTTTGATTAAGAAAAATCTGAAATATTGTTGTATCCCATTTTTTCTCTTTGAAATGTTTAATAAACTCTTTCGCCATCGCTTCCCATTCGGCCTCATATTTACTTCTATTCTTATCATAATTAACAAAGTTAGACGGCCATAACGGATTAAACGGTAAATAATGCTCGGAAATCGGATTACCGTCTGAAAACGCGGAACCGTCAAAATACGGCCCGTTCCTCTTGTCATATTTACTCCAGTCCGTTACTTTCATATCAGCGCCGCTTCCGCTTGTTTCCGGAACATACCCGCCTTCATTAGGCTTGCCGGACTGGCTTCCATACGGCATAACATTCAGCCGTCCTCGGTGTTCATTAACCAATTGATAATATTTTTTCTCCAGCTCGTAAGACTTTTCCTCAAAAGGAGAAGTAAAACCCCACTTCTTTTGGACGGGAGAACTGTAACTATTAACGTCTAATTCAAAATTCCTCTTATCCGGAATCTGAAAATCCAGCACTTTCAGCGCCAAGTCCAGCTCTTTTTTATTAGTCCCCGCGTTTACTTTCACCTTTCCTTTATATTCTTTTGCGGATATATTTTTCGGTATTTTTATATCCACCCATACGGCCTGGTTGGTCTGGCCGTCTACAACGGGCACAGATTTATTAATAGCGGCAGATAGCGGGATTAATAAATCAGGATACCATTTTTTTTCAACATTTATATATCCTTCTAAAAATTTCTCTATGTTTTCTTTATTTATACCCTCTATTTCTATATTTACCGAACTGCTGTCCAGATCTTTCATCCGGGCTTTTTCTATTATTAACTGAAAGGAGATTACCTCGTTTTTAGCCCCTGTTAAGCTGATTTTATTTTCCGACATGTTCCAGACCGCGTTTTTTATCTTTAAGGCCCTGCTGTCTCCCTGTAAAACGCTTCCCTCAACAGGATTTACCTTATAGCTGTCATCCACCACCCATACTCCTTCGCAAAAAGCTATATTACACAACAAAAAGAATATAACCAGAAATTTGTTTTTCTTCATCTTTTTTCCTCCTATTTTTCTATCGTTTCCAGCAGAGCGCTTATAGCTTGTGAAAGCTCCGTGGTATAATCTAAATCCCGGTCTAAAACCGTTTGAAGATTAGTAAAGAACGCTTCTCCCGCATTTATGTTGCCGCTGCTCAGCGATTCTATATCCATGTCTATCGGTATATGCGGAGGGGGCCCGCTCGTTAAAGGTTTATTCTTCTTCCAGTACCTGAAACTGTTTGAATATAAATATGTGGAAACATCCTGGTAATAGACTCCGTTTGCCAATAAATTCCGCCAATCATCATAATTTAGAGTAACTGCTTTAACATAGTCAGCGTCATAATAGGTATACATAGAGCCGATTATTTTGTATTGATTGTCTCCCCAGATTCCCCGCGCATTGTAGTGCGTTGCATTGTCGCTCTTGACAAGTTTTTCATAATAATGCACTATTCCGCCAATAGCCCTTCTTGTTAAAGCCATATTATCGCCGCTTCTGGTCGTACTGCCGTAATTATAATAATTCAGCGTATCGCGGCCCCAGTTATAACCTATATATACTTTATTATGAGTCAGGAGCTTATAAGGAGGTGCGTACTCGTCGTTATACTCGGTTTTAAATGAGTTTAAAATAATTTCCTCATAAGGAGGCACTGCCGGGGCGTAGGTAAAATCCATGTATAAATTCTTTTTTGTAATTATTCCTACAGGACATAGTTCTTCATCATCCTCGCCGTAATTGGAAGACGGTATGCTTAAATCCAGATTCTCATTTAAATACGAAGAATTTACGGGGCCCAGATAAATATCCTCTTCGCAGACAATAGTAACCGGAACTTTTGGAACTCCTTTTATCATAAGAGGGACTTTGGAATATATTATGCCGTATTTATCCGGATCGTCGGGATATTTTTTATCCCGGGGGCAGCTTTCTTCCGTGATTTTATTCAAGTCCAGCTCCAGCACTTCCACAGGATCCTGGCAATATACGGTAATGTTGGGATCAAACCCGTGCGTCCAGGTAACTTTGATTTCCGCGCCCACGGAAGGACGGGCTCCGCTTCCTCCCGGATTTAAAGTGTCGTGATAATCGCCGAAAGAAATTGTTCCCGACGTAAAATCTATTTGATACTCATTTCCTCCTCCGGCGTTAAAACTCGTCACCCGGCTCCATACGCTCCCGTTTACCCGAACTTCTTCCGCATAAGGATCAGAGGTAGCAACATTCAACACGACAGGAGAAGTAAAATTAAAGGGCGGGTCCGAATTGGGTAAAGCTTCATACCGGGTGGTTGTTACAGGAAAAGATTGATTTGCCTGCGGCTCTGTGGGATTACCGGCTATTCCCTGCGATATACCTATCAGAGAATTATATCTTTTTCCTCTCCATTTTCCGCTGATGGGATTTTGTTCAAAATAAAAACCGGTCCAGTTAAAACCTTTTACGTTGGCGCCGTCGGTTCTGGCGACGGTATGGTTATAACTTTCAAATCTTATTGTTTTACTGCTTTTATCTATAGTGTAAGGCGGAAACGCCATGCAGGGCAGATAATAGGTATTTTTAGTTTCACTGCTTTTCAGCCAAACATATTTTATATACTTGGCATTCAAATTATTAATACCGGCAAAACTTACGGACGGGCCCAGGGCGCTTCCAAATTGAAGGTATCCGAGCGAATATTCGGGATTCGCAAATTCGGCTTTATAATTGGTAATAACAGTGCCCCCGTTTACTATTTCGTTAATAATTTTATAGGACTTCGCGACATCATTATATCTCCACTCGGTATTTTCAATATACCAGTCCTCGTCTATGGCGTTGCTGAAAGTATCATAATTTATATCCTCAAGTTTCGGAACTTTTATATACGCCCCCCCGTTTGCCTTATGCTGGACTAAATCATAACTATAATTACTGCCGTCAATTCCGGTTTTATCAACCTTGCTGGGATATTTTTCATAATCATAGGGAACCGGCCCGACCGCATCGTCGCCCGGCCATTTAAAACCGCCTCCCGTCTTTGCCGAGTAAAATACATCCGAGTAAAGCGAAAAATTGAAAGTAAAGGGAAACGCAACCGTGCCTTCGCCAAAAGCTGTATTATGCGCGGCTTCAAAATATTTAATATTAAAATTGTATAAGGTTCCGGAGCAGCTGATCACGGGCCCGTAATCCTCCTTTGGTTTAATAAAAACAACATCGTCCCCGCTGTGCCCCACCCTTATATCTCCGTTTACATGAACAGGCCCGCCGTACATAGCCGCCCCCGTGCTGGAACCGTTAAGGTAATTCATCAGCGGCCCTTCAAAAAAATGAAGATAGTCCGTTGAGGTATTCATCCCGCACTGGGCATATACGCATTTTTTATACGCATAATCACTTATATTTTCATCATATTCATATTCGCCTAACGCGACTATTATACTTCGATGAATTCCTTGTCCGATTAATGTTGCCGTTCCTACCTTGTATTTTCCCCCGCCAAAATCCGTTTCCGGCTTATAAGTCATCTGATTTTGAAAATAATACTCCTGTAAATCATGTTTTTGCTGATTTATGCCCGCTATCGCTATCCAGTAGGCTTTAGTTACTCCCGTGGCTTTGCTTATCATCATAATATTCGACACTGTTAATTGCAGCATCATTCCGGCAAATAATATCAGTATGGCCATTACAAACATTGAAAGCACAAGTATGGATCCTTTTCTTTTTCGTTGAGCAGAACGCATATATACCTCTCTAAAAAACCTTTTCTACAGTTTGTAATTCCGGCTCTAAAATAATATTTTGACAGGCCGTTTTACCTTTATTTGCAAAAGAATTAATTAAAATCACAGCCGCTTCTCCTATTTGAACTACGGGAATCTTAACCGTAGTAAACGGATATGCGACCTCCAGCGGACAAAAACTCACAACATTTATATCCTCCGGAACTCTCAAGACCTTATCATAAAAACATCCTAAGACTGTTTTTAACAACCCTTCTGCTCCGCAAATTACAGCGTCAATTTTACTCTCTAACAGATCATTTACTTCCTCGGGTATAGTCTTTCTGTCCCAACTTCCTTTTTTAATTAATTTTTCGTTCTTAATCATTTTGTGTTTTATTAACGCGGATTCATATCCCCTTAATATTGCGCTGCTTCCTTTTACATCTCCATATTCGCCGGTCACCGGACCCAGAACAATCCCGATATTTTTATAACCCTTATTTATTAAATATTCCGCGGCTAAATACCCGCCTTTAAAATTATTTGGAACTATAGAATTTATTTTTGCGCCTTCATAGGCAAAGCCTGCCGTAACCGTAAAAATTCCATTCTTAACCAGCCAGTTGATAAAATCTTTTGGCAGCGGGGAGAGTATAACAGCAATATTTATTTTCTTTTCTTTTATCTTTTCTATAAACTCGCTTTTTTCTCCCAACTCCCCTTCAGCTTGCAAAAACGGGAAAAAGTTAAGATTATATTTTAATTTCTCATTAACAGTGAAAACACCATGAAGAATGGAAGAAAAGAAGTCCGAGGAAGCCGTATATTGAGAATGTATTATCGCAATATTTTTGCTGCAGGAAGATATTGTTTTTTCTTTGATAAACGTTCCTTTTCCTTGAATTCTGAATATTAAATCTTTTTTTTCCAGCTCATTTAAAGCAAGTCTGGTGGTTACACGGCTTACTCCATACTTTTTGGCCAAATTTCTTTCAGTTGGAAGGCGGGAATCTTTAAAAGCCTGCCTGGTAATCATATCTTCTATATCATTTATAATTTCTTTGTACAAAACTCTTCCCATTTTTTCACCTCTTATCTTTTAAATTATTAATACCTCTAATACCAATTATATTACAACTTCCTAATAATGTCAAGTAACCTGTCTAAATCTATTCTGTGCTGAATAATATTGCTGATATATATTAGCCTTATAGTAATCTGGCTGCAAAACCACACGGCAATACCGGCGCTACAGCGGCTTTACCAATAATGCCATTGTTAGGAAAATACGCCCTTTTTTTGTTTGTTTAAGTAAAACTTCAAGCCCTGGCAAAGCTGCGGCAAAAGAACGTTCAAAAAAGCTTTTCAGGAAAAAAGATAAGGACGCCTGGCTACTTAAACTTAAAATTTGTCTTATTGATCATTGTTTCAAAAAGTTTCTCCGCCTCATTAAGCGAGATTCTTCCGACCAGCGGATCGCTCACAAAAGCCCTAAAAGCAAGCTCTTTATTTTTGGTTAAAACCGACTCCAGCAGGGCCTCCTGATTTAAAACATGGCGCAGCACAAGAGGCGTTACTTCTTTCGGCAAAGCTCCGCTGGCTATCGGCTTTACACCATTTGAAGAAAACACCGCGTTTGTTTCCACCACAGCTCCAAGAGGCAGACCCAGGTGCTGCCCTGTATTCGGAAGATTTACATTCGTTACAAAGGTGGTCTTCCCAAACACCGCCGACATCTGGCTTATATATTCTTCCCCGCTGTTTCTTATATCCGGATATTTTCCGGAGCGCAGTATTTTTGCGAACCGTACAGGCAGGCTTTTGAATCTTTTTATTCTATATGAATAGGGGGTTAAACCAAAACCCCACCTGCGGCAGGAATGCTTGTCTGTTAAAAACCACGGAACGAATTCGGCAAGATGCCTGTCTCCCGCCGCGGCGATAGCTCCAAAGCGCCTGCTTAACTCATAACAAACCTGATATTTATTGTCAAAGTATAAGGATTTATTTCCCTTCAATTTTCCGAGTTTTTTTACCACTTCAGAGCTGTTGATATATTTCATGAACATCTTATATATATCAACACCCCTGCATTCCGCTCTTGTTATCCAGGTAAAATGATTTATACCAAGAACATTTACTTTTACTTCTTCCCTTCCGGGCTTTTCTTCTCCCGTTACCTTGCTGTAAATATCCGCCAGGTCGCGCTGGGTGCCAAAAACTTCATGACAGCAGCCCCAGGCTTTAATCCCGGGAAAACCCTGATAAAGCGTTCTTGTGCAGATGGTCATCGGATTTGTAAAGTTAATACACCACGCCTTAGGCGCGTATTTCTTAATCGCCTCAGCAAAGAAAAGATAATCTTTTATAGTCCTTAAAGAACGGATACAGCCGCCCGGTCCCACCGTATCGCCCACCGATTGATAGATCCCGTATTTCATCGGCTCCAGAAGATCCGTGCCCATATATTCTATCTTTCCGGGCTGTATGGAGAGAAACACAATATCCGCTCCCTTAAGGCAATCTTTAATATCTTTTACAGCTCTGTATTTCCAGTTTGACACCGCTTTTGGATGGCTTTGAAACCAATTGCCGTATTTTGCGTTAAATTCCGACATCCTGTGATTTAGGTCGTAAAGCCTCACCTCTCCGTTAAAATGAACGGGTTGCGCCAGATCGTTCATAAGTTTATGCGCCCAGCTGCGGCTTCCTCCGCCGATATACGCAATTTTTAAGTCAATAGGTTTATCTTTTGCGCCCAGGTTTAATACAGAACCTCCGCTTTTCTTTTCCATTTCCAATAAAACCTTTGCCATTCTTCCTCCAATCCGCTACTTTATTTTCTTAGCTACGCTATGAGTATGCGCTTCCATTTCTACTCATTTCTCTCTTATCGATATTGTCAAACTTCTTTTAGTAAATTTTGGTATTTACGGCCTACAGCCGGCTCGATTGAGCAATTACTAAATGAAAAGAAATATTATCTTTAGA